>CALMXK010000092.1 GCA_937871165.1 uncultured Actinomycetes bacterium | reverse complement strand
GGACCGGGGAGCGCCCATCCCGCGCGATCATGAACACCGCTGCGCCGATCACCGTGAGCACGACGACAGCCATCGCTCCGACGAGAACACGTGCGTTCGACAGCGGGAAACGGCGTGTGCCGGCAGCATCGTCGACCACGTGGCGCCAGCCACGTGGCCGGCCCGAAACGAGCGGGATCGCCTCGCTCAGCGCCTGTCGCAGACGCGATTCATCGGAAGCACTCATCGTTCAACCTCCGTGGAGAGGCTCGTTTCGAGCTGGGTGTGGGCCTTGTGCAGCGTCGCAGCGACGGTTCCCTCGCGGATGCCGAGGACCTGTCCGATCTCGGCGTACGTCAGATCGGTGAAATAACGCAAGGCGACGACCGTGCGCTGGCGACGAGGGAGCTTGCGCACGGCACGTGCGATGTCGATCCGTTGATTCGCCGCAACCGCAGGGCTGTCGTCGTGTGGCGTTGGCTCGTGGGCCTGCGGCGTGCGCCCGGCCCGTCGCTGATGGGAACGGATGCGGTTGATCAGAATGCGGTACATCCATGCGTCGATCGCGTCCGGGTTTTTCAGCCCGTCGACCTTGCGCAGTGCGATGACAAACGCGTCGTGGACCATGTCGTCGGCCACGTCCCAGTCTCCGGCGGCAAGGCCGGCGACGCGTCGATACTCGCGATACCGGGTGTCGTAGAGGTGTTCGAGGAGCTCACGGCCTGTGGCGGGAGGGCTCACCACCGATCGCGACGTATGGACAGATGTGCCATGACCTTAAGACGCGTGTCCATCACCATTCCTTTACCCGGGCACCGGGACGGTACCCCGCGGTGAACAGCGAGAAATCCACTATCGACGAACGAGATGGCGGGGGAGCGGTGTCATCGTGGATGTGGAGATGACCGACACACTCGGTCCGCTCGTCGACAGCGCTACTCCGACGCGTCCAGCGACGCCATCGAGATGTCGTACGGGGCGGACACGACGAACGTCGCGGGCGTCCGGTCGGTGCGGCGCGGCACAATGGAGACGTGAGCGATGATCAGACCCTGTACGACGCCGTCGGCGGAATGCCGTTCTTCCGACGCCTCGTGGACGCCTTCTACACACGGGTCGAAAGCGATCCGATCCTGCGGCCCATGTATCCGCCAGATGAGCTCGACGGCGCCCGGGACCGGCTGACGCTGTTTCTCGGCCAGTACTGGGGCGGACCGGACACGTACTCCCAGCGTCGGGGACATCCGATGCTGCGTCGGCGTCACATCCCGTTCACGATCGACCAGGCTGCCCGAAACCAGTGGGTTTCGCATATGAGTGCAGCCGTCGACCAGCTCGCACCGCCAGACGACGTGGCAACGGCGCTTCGCGACTACTTCTCCATGGCTGCGGACGCGATGGTGAACCAGCCCGACTGACCGTCGCCTGACACGTGAGCGTCAGCGGTCGCTGTTACTTACTGACCGCAGGCCGACGCGGCGATCTCGGTACAGGGAACGGTTCCCACGTCGGCGATCTCGAACTCGGCGTTGTCACCGCGGATACCGATGCGACCGCCGCCGCGGATCGGTGGCTCACGGTCGAACCCGGTGTCGGTGACGTCGAGCACCTGACGTCCGTCGACGAACACCATCAGCCGCACACCCTGCGGCGTATCCATCGTCCGCACCTGCAGTTGGTACCACCGGTTCAACTGCCACGGGAAACGGGCGGACGTCAGCGCCACGTAGTGCCCGCCATTGGACTCGCCGCCGGGGCGCTTGCGTCGAATTGTGATGAAGCCGTCACGGGCCGCTGCCGAGACGAGATAGAACTCCGCCACTGATCGGTAGCGGACGAACGTGTGAAAGCCGTCCCAGCCAGAGTCGATGTCGCCGTCACCGGGCACAAGACTGAGCAGACGCATCCTCATGTTCAGCGCGACGTCCGCCGGCTCCATCTGCCGTGTCACCGCTCGCAGCGCCGCGGAATTCGTCTGCGTCGAACGCGCATCGACGGTGCCCCGGGTGGCCGCACCGGAGTACCCGACACCATTGCGGACAAACAGCGATCCGCTCGTGACCAGCCAGATGCGCGAGGCGACCGCCGACGCATCTTCGGGGTGACTCATCGCGTACTCGTTGCTGACGAGGCGGTCCGGACCCTGCAGACTCTCGGTCAACGGCGGCGTCGGCGAACCCCACCGCGACGCTGCGACACTGACAAGGAGCAATCCGACGAGCAGGGCGGCCACGACTGGGGTGCGGCGGAAAGCCATGACGCCATTGTCCCATGCGGTCGTGGTTCGAGACCTGCTGCGAATGTAAAAAGGCTGCTGATTGGACACTTCTTGGGCAGACACTACCGCCTGAGGGCGTCGGACGACGGCGTTTTCTGGTCGTTCGGCTTTCACGAGCTGGCTCGGATTGCACCGCCCTGCTGCCAAACGCCTACCAAGACGACAGAGATGTGTCGGTGCCGATTCCACGGCGTCTGCGAGGGCTCTTTGGCCATGTCATCCGTCCCGACAGGGGGTTGGGTGAAACGCTGCCGTGGCAGGTCGCCTTGCGTGTAACAGCGCTGTAACCACTTCGCTACCCACGCCCCGAAGCCCTGCGGCGACTATGCCCGTGATGACTTTCGACGTAACTGAACGGAGACATGGAATGAACTCACGACGCCTTCTCGCGATCGGGGCAGGGGCCCTTGTCGCAGCAGGTTTGGTCGCCGGATGTGGCGGCAGCGACTCGGCGTCCGCCGATGGCGGCCTCTCTGGCGCGATCACGATTGACGGATCCTCGACGGTCGCGCCGCTTACGACAGGTGCCGCCGAGTCGTTCAACGCCGACAACAAAGACGTGCAGATCACGGTCGGCACGTCGGGCACGGGTGGAGGCTTTGAGAAGTTCTGCGCCGGCTCGACCGACATCTCCGACGCCTCGCGCGGCATCAAAGATGAAGAAGCTGCCGCGTGTGGGACCGCCGGAATCAAGTACACCGAGTTTCGCGTGGCAAGCGACGGCATCACGATCGCTATCAAGAAGGGCACCGACACCGGCAAGACGTGTGTCAACTTCACCGAGCTGAAGAAGGCCTGGGAGAAGGGGTCCACCGTCAACAACTGGAAGGCCATTGGTGGCAAGGACCTGGCGATGAAGCTCGCAGGCCCCGGTGATCAGTCCGGAACGTACGACTTCTTCAACGAGACCGTGCTCGGCAAGGACGACGCCGGCGAGGTCAACCCGGCTCGCGCCGACTACGCGGCATCCGAGGACGACAACGTCATCGTGACCGCCATCGAAGGCAGCCCGGGCGCGCTCGGCTACTTCGGCTACACCTACTTTGAAGAGAACGCCGACAAGCTCGACGACCTCGCAGTGAAGGGTGAGGAGGGCGACTGTGTCAAGCCGACCGCGGAGACGATCACCGATGGCACCTACCCGCTGTCGCGCCCGCTGTTCATCTACGTCAACGACGCGAGCATGGCTCGCCCGGAGGTCAAGGCGTTCGTCAAGTACTACCTGACCAACGCGGTCTCTCTCGCCGAGGACAACGAATTCGTCCCCGCTCCGCAGAGCGCGCTCGACGAGTCGCTCGCGAAGGTTCCGGCCTAGCCAATGTCGGAGCCGTCTTCCGCAGCCCCCTTGCGGAACTCCCGCCGCAGCGTTCGGGAACAGGTCATCCTGTTCCTGCTCGCTGCGGCTGCGGCGATTTCGGTGTTCATCACCGTTGGCATCGTCGCGACACTGTTCGGTGAGGGATCAAGCTTCTTCAAAGAGGTCTCCGTCACGGACTTCCTCTTCGGAACCGAGTGGCGGCCGCGTGACGGTGAGTGGGGGGTCCTCCCGCTCCTGTTCGGCTCGCTCAAGGTCGCCTTCTTCGCCGGCTTGGTGGCGGTGCCACTGGGCGTCGGCGCCGCGATCTACCTGTCCGAGTATGCGCCGGAGCGCGTTCGGCGAATCATCAAGCCCATCCTTGAGATGCTGGCCGGTCTTCCCACCATCGTTCTCGGCTTCTTTGCCATCGAGGCGCTGACACCGGCGCTGCAGGGCATCGGCGCCGTGCCGTCGGGGCAAACCTTCAGCGGACTGTCTGCCGGCATTGTGGTTGGCCTGCTGATCCTGCCGCTGATCAGCTCGCTGTCGGAGGAAGCCATCCGGGCAGTGCCACGGTCCATGCGTGAAGGTGCGTATGCCCTCGGCGCCACAAAGCCCACCGTGTGCATGCGGATCATCGTGCCTGCGGCGCTCTCGGGAATCGTGGCGTCGTGTGTGCTTGGCCTGTCGCGAGCTGTGGGCGAGACGATGGCCGTGACCTTGGCCGCCGGGCTCGTGCCGAGCCTCGACCCCAACCCGTCCGCGGAGCTTCAGACCATCACCTCGTACATCGTCTCGGTCGTTCGCGGCGAGGCGGTGCGCGGAAGCACGCAGTACGGCTCGATCTTCGCCGTCGGAATTTTGCTGTTCATCCTGACCTTCGCGATCAACATGGTCGCCATCCGCATCGTGCGTCGCTACCGCACGGTCTACCAGTAGGCCGCACATGACCCTCACACAAGAGACACTCGGCGCGCGCCCGTCCGTCGCGCCGTTCGCGAAAAAGCGCCATCGCCCCGGCGACGTCGTATTCCATGCCGTCGTGCTCGGCGCGGTCATCGTGGCCATCAGCTCGCTGATCTGGGTGATGTGGTCGATCGTGAAGGTCGGCGTTCCCTTGATCGACTGGGACTTCCTGGCCGTCAACAACGGAGCGCGTCCCAAGACGGCCGGTTTCACCTCCGCTTTGCGCGGCTCGCTCGTGGTGCTTCTGATTACGATGCTGGTCGCGCTGCCGCTCGGTTTCGGTGCCGCCATCTACCTGGAAAAGTTCGCCGTGGCGCGCCAGCAAGTCGCGGCGCGGCGCGCAGTGCTTCTTCGCGACCGCCTGGCCAACGAGCGCGGGCTCGCGCGTGTCGGTACCAGCGTCCGTCTGATCTGGGCGCGGCTGGTCGGGCCGCTCAACCGGTTCGTGGACATCAACATCTCGAACCTTGCCGCCGTTCCATCGGTCATCTATGGACTGCTCGGCCTGGCCGTCTTCGTCACGTTCGCCGGGTTGAGCGAATCGCTCTTGGCCGGCGGCCTTACGCTCGCCATGCTGGTGCTGCCCATCATCATCATCTCCTCGCGCGAGGCGCTGAAGGCCGTGCCGTCATCGATCGAGCAGGGCGCCCTCGCACTCGGATCCACCCCGTGGCAGGCCGTCCGCGGCCAGGTTGTTCCCGCGGCGATCCCGGGAATGCTGACCGGCTCCATCCTTGCGATGTCGCGCGCGATCGGCGAGTCGGCACCCCTGATCGTGGTCGGCGGCGTGGTGTTCTCGACCCATATTCCAAGCGTCAATCCGGTGAACGCCGGTTCGGAAGCGCTGCTTGCAATGCCGCTGCAGATCTTCTTCTGGGCGGCGCGTCCGCAGGAGTCGTTCCGGGACCTCGCGGCCGCCGGCATCGTCGTCCTGATGATTGTGCTGCTCCTGATGAACTCCGTCGCAATCTTCCTCCGCAACCGCTACAGCAAGCGCTGGTAGCAATGAAACGAGAAAGCAGAATGAGTACGAACACCAAGCGATTCAAGCGCCAGAAGGACGTCCGTACCGGTCCGCCGGACGCCGCCGGCGCTAGCATCCAGGTGGCCGATCGGACTCCCGAGTCGGCCTTCACCTTCGAAGATCGCATTCCCAGGGGAAACGTGGCGACGGTACCGCTCTTTGAGCTTGAGAAGGTCGGTGTCACCTACAGTGGCAATCCGGCTGCCCGCGACGTCGACCTGGTCGTTCCGCAGCACCAGATCACCGCATTCATCGGCCCGTCCGGCTGCGGCAAGTCAACGCTGCTTCGCTGTCTCAATCGGATGAACGACCTGATCCCCGGGGCTCAAATCCAGGGCAAGGTCACGTTCGCCGGTCAGGATCTGTACGACCCGACGATTGATCCGGTCGACGTGCGCCGCCGCATCGGAATGGTCTTCCAAAAGCCGAACCCGTTCCCGAAGTCGATCCGCGAGAACATCACCTTCGGGATGAAGGTCAACGGCATCAAGCCGACCGATGAGCTGGTGGAGCAGGCGCTTCGAGCGGCCGCGATCTGGGACGAGGTCAAGGACCGCCTTGATGCGGACGCCTACTCGTTGTCGGGTGGACAGCAGCAGCGCCTGTGCATCGCGCGCGCGCTCGCCGTCAATCCGGATGTGCTGTTGATGGACGAGCCCTGTTCGGCGCTCGATCCGATCGCGACGCTCGCCATCGAAGACCTGATGGTCAAGCTGGTCGATCAGTACACGATCGTGATCGTGACCCACAACATGCAGCAGGCCGCCCGTGTGTCCGACCAGACGGCGTTCTTCACCGTCGACGGCATGGATCAGGGGCTTCGCTACGGCACGCTCGTGGAGTGCGCGGAGACGAAGAAGATCTTCACGCAGCCTGAGGACCAGCGGACCGAGGACTACGTGACGGGTCGCTTCGGGTAAGTCCGCCCGTGAGGCGATTGCGAGTTCGGAGGGCGCCTGACGGCGCCCTCCGTCATTTGGTCAGCGGTTGACGACGGCGTCGACCACCGCGTCGACCACCGCGGCGATCTGCTCGGCGGTGATGACGAGCGGCGGCAGAAAGCGCAGGGTCCGGTCGGACGTGTTGTTGACGAGCACTCCGGCGCCAAGCAGCCGGGCGACCACGGCCGTGGCGCTGCCTTCGCTTACCAGGTCGATTCCCACCATCAACCCGCGACCGCGGATGTCGGTCACGTAGCCCTGATCGACGAGCGTCTGCAGCCCGGCCTTCAGACGGTCGCCGTTGGCGCGCACGTCGGCCTGGAGCGCCGGATCCTCGAGGATCTCACACGCCGCCACGCCTGCTGCACACGCCAGCGCTCCGCCGGCAAACGTGGAGCCGTGATCACCCGGCCGGAAGGTGTCCTGGAACGCAGGCGACGCGACGACCGCGCCGATCGGCACGCCGCCGCCGAGGCTCTTTGCGATCGTCATCACGTCCGGCGTGATCCCCAGGTCCTGGAATGAAAACAGCGGTCCGGTGCGTGACAGGCCCGTCTGGATCTCGTCGAAGATGAGCAGTGCCCCGCGTGCACTGGTGAGCTCACGTGCACGGGCGATGAACTCGCGCTCCAGGGGCCAGACACCGCACTCGCCTTGGATCGTCTCCAGGATCACCGCGCAGGTGCGGGAGGTGATGGCGGCGTCGAGCGCCTCGTAGTCGTTGCGATCCACGTGGGTCACGCCGGGAACGAGTGGCCGGAACGGCTCCTGCTTGCTCGGTTGGCCGGTGAGAGAGAGGGCGCCGTAGGTGCGTCCGTGGAAGCCCTCGGTGATCGCCACCACCTCGGTGCGTTCCGGGCCGCCGTGGCGGCGGGCGAGCTTCAGTGCGCCCTCGTTTGCCTCGGCGCCGGAGTTGCAGAAGAAGACCTTGCCGCCGATCGAGTTGTCGCGGATCCACTCCGCCAGTCGCACCTGCGGCTCGGTGTAGAACAGGTTGGAGCTGTTGATCAGTGTGGCGGCTTGCTCGGCCACCGCCGCGGCCACCTTGGGGTGGGCATGGCCGACATTGATCATCGACACGCCGCCGACACAGTCGATGTAGGCGCGGCCGTCACGGTCGTACAGGTACACACCTTCGCCGCGTGCGAACACCACCGGCTGACGGCCGTACGTGGGCATCAGCGCCGCGTCGGCGCGGGCGATCAGCGTCTCGTCGTCGTTCATGCCGTGATCTTCGTGCCGTATCCGGCGTCGGTGAACAGCTCCATCAGGATCGCGTGCTGGACGCGGCCGTCGATGATCTGCACCGCCTCGACGCCTCCGCGAATGGCCTGGCCAACGGCGTTCAGCTTGGGCAGCATGCCTTTGCTGATGGCGCCAAGGTTCTGCAGGCGGTCGAGCTCCGCCAGGTCGCAGGCGCCGATCAGGCTGGACTGGTCGTTGAAGTCGGCGTAGAGGCCCTCGACGTCGGTCAAAAACAGCACGCGGCGAGCGCCGAGCGCCGCAGCGAGCTCGCCGGCGACGGTGTCGGCGTTGATGTTGTAGCTCTGGCCGGCCAGGTCGACGCCGACCGATGCGACGACCGGAACGAAGTCCGACAGGCGCTCCAGGACGTGCGTGTCGAAGGCTTCGACCTCACCGACGAAGCCGAGGTCGGCGTCGGGGTGTGCGGCCTTGCGTGCGGTGATGAGTCCACCGTCGTCGCCGGACAGGCCGACGGCCCGGACACCTGCGACGCGAAGGAGCGCCACGATCTCCTTGTTGATCTTGCCGACGAGCACCATCTTGACCAGTTCCATGGTGTCGGCGTCGGTGACGCGCAACCCGTGTACGAACTTGACCTCGAGGCCCAGGCGGTCCGAGTAGCGACTGATGTCGGGGCCACCGCCATGGACGACGACGGGGTTGATTCCGACCAGCTTCATCAGCGCGATGTCGCGGGCGAACGAGGCCTTCAGATCGGGCGCGGTCATGGCGGCGCCGCCGTACTTGACGACGATGGTCGCGCCCGCGAACTCCCGGATGTAGGGAAGCGCCTCGAGCAGCACGTTGACGCGCTGCTCGGTTCCCTCGCGGTCACTTGGGTTCCGACTGGTCCTGCTCAGGGTGATTCCTTCCTCGATCTCGACCACCAACCGTACCGAAATTCGCCATGCCAACGCAGTGTCATGCATGGCGCGTGAGGGGTGTCGCTTGGTATTCGGCCAGCCGCCGGACGGGCACGGTGCGGATGAGGGAGCGGGCTCGTTAGGGTGTGTGGATGACCGAATCCACATTCACGTACAACGCCGATCGATCGTTCATCGGCAAGGTCGCCAAGTCGCAGATGACGCCGGCCCTTCGGAAGCTGAACATCATCCTCGGTGCGCTTGCCGCCGTTGTGGGTGCGTCCCTTGTCGCGAGGCAACCGCTGGTGGCCATGGCTGCGGGCATCGGAATGGTGATTGTCGTGCCGTATCTGGTCAAGGCGCAAAAGCCGGCACGGGACGTGGTGAAGGCGATGCGCGCCCAGTTCGGTGCGCTGCCGGAGCCGCGCGAGATCAGCGTGCGTGTTGGCGACGCAGGTGTGACCATGAGCAACGCGCTTGGTTCCCAGGAGGTCCCATGGGATCACATCGCGTCGATCCACCAGACCCGGACGCTCTGGTGGATCCACACGGTTGACGGTGTTTCGCTGCCCGTCCCGACGGCGGCGATTCCGCCGGACGCAGCCGGAATTCTGACGGCCTCGGTGGCGCGGGTGACGAGCGACGCGTAGGCGTTTTGCCTGCAGACGGCGCGTTTTCGTAGTCAACCGTTCTGGTGTCAGGCACCAGAATGGTTAAGTAGGGGCGATTGCGGGCGCGCCTGCCTGGCAGGGGTCTTCGTAGTTAACCGTTCTGGTGTCAGACACCAGAACGGTTAACTGCCGCCTCGGCCAAAACGCGTGCGCTCTGGCGCCTCGTATACCCAATGGGGTATACTGACCGAATGGAACAGCACGCGCGCAAAGTCGTCATCGTCGGTGGGGTCGCCGGCGGCATGTCCGCAGCCACCAGGCTGCGTCGAATGGACGAACAGGCGTCCATCGTCGTCTTTGAACGCAGCGGCTACGTCTCGTTCGCCAACTGCGGCCTGCCGTACTACGTCGGCGGCATCATCACCGAGCGCGACGACCTGCTGCTCCAAACTCCGCAGTCGCTCGCCGATCGCTTTGCACTCGACGTCCGGGTGGGGCACGAAGTGCGCTCCATCGATCGGGACGCCAAGACGGTCTCTGTCATCGACCACGCCACAGGGCGAACCTTCGACGAACCGTACGACCACCTCATCCTCAGCACCGGGGCGGCGCCGTTCGTGCCCGACGTACCCGGCCGCGAGCGTGCGCTCGCACTGCGCACGGTGGAGGACACCGATCGGCTGAACGCGGCGATCCACCCCGGCATGCGCACCGCCGTCGTCATCGGAGGCGGCTTCATCGGTCTGGAAGTCGCGGAGAACCTCGTCCACCGCGGGCTCGACGTCACCATCGTGGAGTTCGCCGACCAGCTGCTCGCGCCACTCGACCCCGAGATGGCGATGCTGATCGAGCGCGAGGTGGTCGACAACGGGGTCACCGTCCTGGTCAACAACCAGGTGGTGGCGATCGGCGACCGCGACGTGACCCTCGCCGACGGCTCGACCCGGTCGGCGGACCTGGTGGTGGCGAGCATCGGTGTGCGTCCCGAAGCGAGCCTCGCCGCGAGCGCCGGACTCACGATCGGCGAGCGCGGCGGCATCGTCGTCGACGACCAGCAGCGAACGAGCGACCCGAACATCTTCGCGGTCGGCGACGCCGTGCAAAAGATCGACGCCATCGACGGTGCCCCGACCATGGTGCCGCTCGCCAACGTCGCTAACCGTCACGGACGGCTGGTGGCCGACGTGATCGTCGGCCGTGACGTCCGGTCCAAGCCGGTGCAGGCCACGGCGATCGTCGGCGTGTTTCGCCTGCAGGCGGCAGCCACCGGGTGGAACGAGAAGCGTCTTCGCGCCACGGGCCGTCCGTACCGCGCGGTGCACACCCATCCGGCGTCGCACGCCCGGTACTACCCCGGGGCGCAGGACATGTCCCTCAAACTGCTGTTCGACCCCGAGACCGAGCAGATCCTCGGTGCCCAGGGTGTCGGCGGGGAGGGGATCGACAAGCGCATCGACGTCATCGCGACGGCCATGAAGTCAGGTCTTCGCGCATCCGACCTGGCCGACCTGGAGCTCGCGTACGCGCCGCAGTTCGGATCCGCCAAGGACCCGATCAACATGCTCGGCTTCGTGGCCGAGAACATCCAGACGGGACTCAACAACCCCATCCAGTGGCACGAGGCGCAGGCGTACCTCGACGCCGGTGCCACCCCGATCGACGTGCGCGCGGCCGACGAGTTCGCCACGGGCCAACTGCCGGGCGCCATCAACATCCCCGTCGACGAGCTGCGCGCGCGTCTGGACGAGGTGCCGGACGGGCCGATCCTCATCTACTGCCTTGTTGGCATCCGCGGCCACATCGCCACACGCATCCTCGCTCAGAGCGGGTTCACCCAGGTTCGCGGACTCGCCGGTGGCATCCAGACCTACCTGGCCGGGATGGAGTGGGAGCGCCGCCGCGCGGGGTGAGCGTCAGATGTGGCGGGTGAAGCTCATGCGCACCTCGGTGCCCACGCCTGCGCTTCGAACCTCAACCGACTGGGCCAGGTTCGTCATCAACACCAGGCCGCGGCCGCGCTCGGACTGGATGGAGGGCGGCTTCGGCGCCACTGGAGGGCGCCAGGGGGTGCCGCAACCGCCGTCGACGATCCGCACGTAGCACTGCACGTCGGTCACCTGGTAGGTCACCTCGACCCGTCCGTCGCGTTCCGATCCGTGCTCGACCGCGTTGGCGATCGCCTCGGTGGTGCCAAGCAGCACACGGAACACCGGATCGTTCTCCCAGTCATGCTCATCGAGCGCCAGGCGGAGTGCGGCGCGGGCGATGCCAATGGAAGGGATCGAGGCCGGTACGAGGACGACGGACGGGGGGCCCGCGAGTCCGGTTGCCGGTCCGTTGTTGGTCAACAACTGCCGCATACCGATTTATCGGGTCGCGGTCCAAGAACCTTGAGCACCGCTCGCACGTGTCGGGCGACCCTGTGGCGCCCTGGCGGACGACCCGGCCACCGCGCCCGGTGGTGCTGACGCCTTGCGGGCGTGGGAAGTGGCCGCCAAACTGCGACAGTTCTCAGTACTTCGCCGAGAGGATCCTTCGTGGCTGCGTCCACCCCAGACAACTCCATCGCCCGCTACCTTGCGCAACCGCATGAGGTGCACCGATGCGTGCTGCTCTACTCGGGCGGACTCGACACGTCCGTCATGCTGAAATGGATCCAGGACGAGTACGAGGCGGAAGTCGTCGCACTCTGCATCGACCTCGGCCAGCCGACGGACGACTTTGAGGCCATCCGCCAGAAGGCGATCAACCTGGGCGCCGTCGAGAGCCTGGTGGTTGACGCCAAGGAAGAGTTCGTGCGCGACTACGTCGGGCCGGCGATCCGCGCCAACGCCCGCTACCAGGGCACCTATCCGCTGTTCACCGCGCTCGGCCGTCCGCTGCTTGCCAAGCTGGCCGTCGAGGCTGCACGCGCCCACGGCGCCGACACGATCGCCCACGGCTGCACCGGCAAGGGCAACGACCAGGTCCGCATCGAGGCGACCGTGATGGCCCTCGCGCCCGAGCTCAAGGTGATCGCGCCGATCCGCGAGTGGCAGATGGGTCGCGACGAGGAGATCGCCTACGCCGAGGAGCACGGGATCCCCGTCTCAAGCAGCGTGGCGCGGCCGTACTCGCTCGACGACAACCTGTGGGGCCGCTCCAGCGAAGGTGGCGTGATCGAAGATCCGGCCAACGTCGTGCCGGACGACGTCTTCCAGCTCGTCACGCCGCCCACCCAGGCGCCGGACACCCCCGAGGACGTCGTCCTCGGCTTCCGTGACGGCCTGCCCGTCTCGCTGAACGGCGAGGAACTCGGCCTGGTCGACCTGATCCAGCGCGTCGCGGCCATCGCCTGCCGCAACGGCGTCGGCATCATGGACAACGTCGAGGACCGCGTGGTGGGACTGAAGGTCCGCGACATCTACGAAGTGCCGGCCGCCGAGGTGATCCTGAACGCCCACAAGGAACTCGAGAAGCTCGTGTTCACCGGCCGTCAGAGCCGTTTCAAGGCGTCCATCGACAGTCAGTGGGCGGATCTGTGTTACGAAGGGCTGTGGTACGAGCCGCTTCGCACCGACCTCGACGCGTTCGTCGCCAACGCCAGCACGATGGTGGAGGGCGAGGTGACCATCCGCCTGTACAAGGGCAGCGCCGTCGTGCGCGCCCGCACCTCGCCGTACGCCTTGTACGACAAGAACATGGCGACATTCGACGCCGATCCGACCTTCTCGCAGAACGCCAGTCCTGGCTTCATCGAACTGTTTAGCCTTCAGTCGCGTATGGCACATCAGATTCGTCAGGCGAAGACCGACCGGTGAGGCGCGCAGCCCCGCCGCAAATGCTGCGCGTTGATCCCACCGATCCCGGGCCGTGGGCCTTGGTGGCGGGCGGCGCGCGCGGTCTCGGGCTGACCTCCACGCCTGCTCCCGACGGTCCCACTGCCGACGCGCACGTGGTGCTTCGCCCCGTGCGGGGCATGCCGTTCGCCACGCATGAGGCCACCATCGCCAACGAGGGCGCCATCGCGCTGACCGCGGCTCCGGGCGTCG
Organism: uncultured Actinomycetes bacterium; assembly: GCA_937871165.1. Taxonomy (GTDB): domain Bacteria; phylum Actinomycetota; class Thermoleophilia; order Miltoncostaeales; family Miltoncostaeaceae; genus CALMEC01. The sequence continues at coordinate 38,625 of CALMXK010000092.1, read as the reverse complement.
CACGCACCTTGCGCATGCCGGACATGGCCACACTGTTCGATCGCCGCCCGCCAGGCGTGTCACGCGCGGTCGGCGCGAGCGGGGCCAACGCCGGGCTGCTTCTGGACGACAGCGGCTGGCGTGCCGTGGTGCTGCCGAGCATGGGCGATCTGGTCGCCGACCTCGGCGCCGGCCCGGTCGCCGTGCGCGCCGATGGCCGTCGGGTCGCGGTGTCCCGCGACGGTGGGGTGGTCGAGATGGACCTGCCGGGTGGGGACGCCACGCCGACACGCGCCGAACCAGCAACGGCGCTGGCCTACACCCATGACGGAGCGCTGCTGATCGCGGTCGGCGACGCCATCGGACCCGTCACAACCGGCTCGCCGATCACCTCGCTTTCCACCGCGCACGCGGCACCGGTCGCGGTCAGCGCCCACCAGGACGGACAGATCCGCGTCTGGGATACGACCGCCGGGGCCGTGACCGCCACATGGGCCGCGCCGCCCGGCCTTCGTCGAGCGGCCGTGAGCGCGGATGGCACGCTCGTCTCACTCGGCTACGTCGACGGGGACACACCGGTTGCGGCGATCGCACAGGCGAGCGACGGTGCATTCATTCGGCGCATCATCGGCGCGCATGTCATCGCCTTCGACCCGGCTGATCGCGGGCTGCTGGTTGGCGGTGAGTGGGGGGCACTCTGGATGGAACCACCACGGGAGGCGTCGTGAGCACCGATCGCATTCGTCAGATGCAGCAGCGGCCGGACCTGATCAGGGACGATCCGGGCGCATGGTCCATCGTCTCGTACGTTCGCGAGGCGCAAGGCTCGCAGTTGATCGGTCGCGGTGGGCGCCGTCGCTCAACGCCGGCCGGCCTGCTGACCGACACCGCCCCCGACGTTCCGCTTCCCAAGCCCGGCCTGGACAACAGCATTCCGGTTGCCGGCGCCGGGAAGATCGAACTTGTGAGCGTGCTTCGCGAGGGTGCGCGCGAGTTGCATTTCGCCGAGGGCGACACGGTGCTCCGCGGCATCCATACGCGTGTCATCCGACGGTTTTCGGTGCCGGACCTGGTTCCCGGTCCACACGAGTATCCGGAGACGGATCCTGCAGCCGCGATCCCGCCGCCCGCCCATCCCGCGGAGATCGGTCAGCCGGTTCCCGGCGAAGTGACCGCGCCCGGAGGCTTGGTGGCCGCCGTGCCGATCAAGTACGGCCGCCTGTTCGGCCTGGTCTTGCTTCGCACCGACAATCGCCACGTGCTGCGATTCATCGCCGGTGGGGCGTGCGCCGCCTGGACCGCGGATGCACAGATGATCGCGTTCGCAGGTGACTGGGGCGTGATGCTCGCTCGCATCGCCGAACCCGTCACCTGAGTCTCGATCTACTTTGTCGTGATCGCCTCAACCACCGTCTGGTTGGTGGCCTGGAAGTTGATGACCGCGATCGACAGCCACATGGCGGTGATCGCGAGTGCCGTGGTGAACACGTAGCCGACCGTGTGGTCGTTGTAGGCCTGCGCGCGAATTGCACGAACGAGGCGGGCTGCCGAGCCGAGTGCGATCAATCCACCGACGGCGGCGAGCGGCAGGAGCCACGCTGGGCGGGCCTCGATGCCCATGATGCGATTGCCGACGAATGCGCCGACGCCCGCGATTGCGACAAGCGCCGCCCATGGGCCGGCCTGCGGCATCAGCCGGTTCGAGACGATCGACGCCACCGCGACGAGAATGATGACCATGCCTGCAGGCTGGAAGTCCTTCAGGATTGTCAGGAGCGTGTCCACGCAGACCCTCTTCGTTGGGAAGTGCACGACCGTCACAGTGGGTGGCCGCGTCATCCCACCTATCGGCCGTCACCGCCTCCACCTGAACGTCCCGGCAAAAGTTTCTGCAAAGTCCAAACACCGCGATCATGACGGCACGCGCGCCACGCCCTGCGCCGTTGCTGCCGTCGGGTGGGGCCGATACCCTGCGTATTCGAATGACGTGCGATCGACGGGACATCGGTGGGCGCAGTGGCAACTGATTTCGCGCATCTGCATGTCCATTCGGACTACTCGATCCTGGACGGCGCCTGCAAGATCGGCAAGCTGCTCGATCGGGTCGAGGAACTTGGCCAGTCGGCTGTCGCACTGACCGACCACGGCGTCATGAGCGGCGCCGTGGAGCTCTACAAAGAGGCCAAGAAGCGCGGGATCACGCCGATCGTGGGGCTTGAGGCCTATGTGGTGCCCGACGCCTCGCAGCGTCCGCCGCGCGAGAAGCGCGCGCACCTCACGATGCTCGCCGAGAACACCACCGGCTACTACAACCTGATCAAGTTGTGTTCCGCCGGATACTTGGACGGCTACCATCGCCGCCCCCGCATCGACCATGAGGTCATGTCGCGCTACAGCGAAGGCATCATCGTGCTGTCGGGGTGCCTGTCGGGCACCATCTGCTCGCACCTCGAGCACGACAACTTGGACGGTGCCCGGGCGGAGCTCGACACCCTGTGCCAGATCTTCGGACCGGAAGACGTCTATCTGGAGATGCAGGACGCCGGCATCGAGAGTCAGGCGCGCATCAACGTCCACCTGGCACGTCTGGCGGCCGACACCGGCCGAACGATGGTGGCCACCGGTGATGCGCACTACATCTGCCACCAGGATGCCGACGCCCACGAGGCGCTTCTTGCCATCCAGACGCGCGACGTGCTCTCCAACCCCAACCGCTTCAAGTTCGAGACCAAAGAGTTCTTCATCAAGTCGGCCGACGAGATGCTGCGCTCGCTGCCGGACTATCCGGACGCGATCCCCAACACCATGGAGATCGCCACCCGCTGCAGCGACCTGAAATTGCCGCTCGGTGAGATCCGCCTGCCGCTGTTTCCGGTGCCGGAAGGTGAGACCCCGACCACGTACCTGGAGCGGCTGTGCCGCGAGGGACTCGACCGGCGCTACCGGCCCGGGGAGTGGCGCGCGGACGCCGAGGAGCGTCTGCGCTTCGAGCTCGACGTCATCGAGGAGATGGGCTTTTCGAGCTACTTCCTGATCGTGTGGGACTACATCGACTGGGCGCGCAACAACGGTGTCGCAGTCGGTCCCGGCCGTGGGTCCGCCGCCGGTTCGCTGGTGGCGTACGCACTTCGCATCACCGACCTCGATCCGCTCGAGCACGACCTGCTGTTCGAACGCTTCCTGAACCCCGGCCGCAAGAGCATGCCGGACATCGACACCGACTTCTCGGTGCGCGGCCGCGACGCCGTGGTGCGCTACGTGACCGAGAAGTACGGCTCTGACGCCGTGGCGCGCATCGGCACGTTCGGCAAGCTCCTGGCACGCGCGGTCGTGCGCGACTCCGGTCGTGTGCTCGGCTACACCTACGGGCAGGTGGACCGCATCGCCAAGATGGTCCCGGAGCGGCCGATCGGCGTCAAACTCGAAGAGGCGCTGAAGCCCGGTGGCGAGCTCGCCACCGCCTACGACACCGACGAGGCCACCAAACAGATCATCGAAACGGCGCGCCCGCTCGAAGGCCTTGTGCGCAACGAGGGCGTGCATGCCGCCGGCGTGGTGATCGCCCCAGGATCGGTCACGGACTTCCTGCCGGTCCGCATCGACGACGAAGGCAATGTCGTCACCCAGGTGCCCGACCACGATGTCGAGGCGCTCGGGCTGCTCAAGATGGACTTCCTGGGCCTTCGAAACCTCGACGTCATCGAGGATTGCGTGCGCTTGGTGCGCGATGGCCTTGGATACGACATCGACATCGATTCGGTGACGCTCGATGACGAGAAGACCTACCGGATGCTCGCCCGTGGTGACGCGCTCGGAGTCTTCCAGTTTGAATCCAGCGGGATGCGCGACGCCCTTCGCGAAGTGCGTCCCACCGTGTTTGACGACTTGATCGCACTCGTGGCCTTGTACCGCCCGGGCCCGATGGCGTTCATCCCGACCTACGCGCGCAACAAGCGCGACCCCAGCAAGGTGACGTTCGACGACGACCGTCTGCGCCCGATCACCGGACCAACGTACGGCGTGGCCATCTATCAGGAACAGCTGATGGCGATCGCGCGTGCCATCGCCGGCTTCTCGCCCTCGCGCGCGGACGACCTGCGCAAGGCCGTGGGCAAGAAGGACAAGGACCTGATGGCGTCCCTTCGCGACGAGTTCGTGAACGGCTGCGTCGAGAACGGCACGTCCAAGGCCGTCGCCGAGACGCTGTGGGGCCTCTGCGAGGCGGCCGGCGACTACTCGTTCAACAAGAGTCACGCCGCGTGTTACGCCCTGCTGGCCTACCGCACGGCGTACCTCAAGTCCACGTACCCGCCGCACTACATGGCGGCGCTGCTCTCATCGGTGATGGACACCAAGGACCGCGTGCCGTTCTACGTGTCGGCGTGCAACGACATGGGCCTCGACGTGTTGCCGCCGGACGTGAATCTCAGCGACAGCGACTTCTCGGTCACCGGCGAGCGCGAGATCCGCTTCGGCCTCTCGGCGGTGAAGGGCGTGGGCGATTCGGCAGTGCAGGCGATCGTTGCGGCGCGCGCCAGCGGTGGGCCGTTCACCACGATTTTCGACTTCTGTCGCCGCGTGGATCAGACGAGTGTGAACAAGCGCGCCCTCGAGAGTTTGATCAACGGCGGCGCCTTCGACTCCACCTTCGGTTCACGACAGGGAATGCTCGACGCGTTGCCGCATGCCCTCGGTGTGGCCGCGCGGGCGCGCCTCGACGCCGCATCCGGCCAGGAGTCGCTGTTCGGGCTGCTGGAGAACACCGCTCCGGTCGACATGGACCCGCCGATCGGCGAGGTCGAGATGCCGAAGGACGATCTGCTGAAGGCCGAGAAGGAGGCGCTCGGCCTGTACGTGTCGGATCATCCGCTCAAGGACTGTCGCCGCCAGCTCGCGCGCGCCGTCACGTGTCCGATCGGGTCGCTCGGGGAGCGCGCCGACCGTGAGATGGTCACCGTGGGTGGCATCATCGGCACCACCAAGGCGATCACCAACCGTCGCGGCGACCAGATGATGTTCCTGCGTCTTGATGACCTGCAGGGCGGGGTGGAGGTCGTGATCGTGGCCCAGGTGCTCGCCGAGTTCCGCGAGCTGCTTCGTGAGGACATGCTCGTCACGATTCAAGGCCGTGTCGATCAGAAATCCGAGAGCGAGACCAAGGTCGTCGCCCGGACGGTCGCCCGGTTCATTCCGGAATCCGGCGGGGAAGAGGATCGCGTCATCGTTCGGATCGACGCCGGTCACTTCGCTGAGCGGCATTTGGGCGACCTGACGCGCATCGTGTCCGACCATCGCGGCGAGGCGCGGATGATCGTGGAGATGGCGACCACCGACGGACCGGTGCGCCTGCGGTTCGGCGAGGATTTCCGGGTGGACCATCAGGATTCGACCCTGGTCGCCTCACTCAAGAGTCTGTTCGGGGCGGGCGCCGTCAGCGCATAGTGTCGCGCGTCGGAACCCGGGGCCGGGCTGAGCATCCCTGCGTGCTTGCAAACGGGTGGTCCTGGCACGAGAATCGGCCACGTGCCGGTGTTCACCACATCTCAGACCGTGTGCCGCAGCTGCGTCGTGCGCTGCGACACCGTCGTCTACCTCAGCGGGTGCGTCGCGTCGGAGTGTCCGTCGCTCTACGCCAACGATCGTGAGGGTCGACCGCAGCTGGGGTGCCTGCAGGGCATCTTCACCGTCGAAATCGACAAGGCCGCGTTCGAAGCGATGCAGCACACTCCCGCCGGCTTCGGCGCACTGCGTTCCGTGCGTCCGCCGCTTCCCGTTTGTCAGACCGACGTCGACCAGGCGTTCGAACATCGGGCCACGCACGCCTGCATCAACCCGGACTTCCTCTTGTCAGGGTCGCTCCATCAGATCACTGTGAAGTCGCGCGGTCACGACGCCGATTCGTGACGGTCTCATCGATGATGCGTTGCATGAGCGGCACATAGATCCCCCAAAAGAGCGGTTCGATGCTGTTTCGCTCGTCGGATGCCACGCGGCGTTTCCAGTGCGCGATGCCGGTGTAGTCGTAGCGACTCGACTCGGATCGTTCGCTCCAGTCTCCGGCGAAGTAGTAGGTCGTCCGCTGTGGCGTACGAGTTCGGATGATTGCGGGAAAGCGCCCTGAGATCGGGATGCCCTGCATCTTCTTGACACCCGATGCCGTCAAACGGAGGTCGTAGGCGGCCAGGACCTCCGCCTTGGGGTCGGCGGTGAGCACCTCGGCCCAGTTGTCGTACCGAATCGTCGGGATGGTGCCGTACGACGTCGCGACGAGTTCGTCGACATGCAAGGAGAGCGCCTCGCGCGGTGTGTCGATGCCTTCGAGCAGCACCTGGATTCGACCCAAGTCGGTGATGAAGACGTATCCTGGCCCGCGAAAGGTCCATCCAAAGCCCGTCTGGCGTCGCCACACGGTGGGCAGCCACTTCGGCAGATCAGGCGTGAGATCCAGGTGCTCGAAGTACCGAACGAGCCAACCCGTGGACTTGACGCCGAACGTGGTGGACATGAGTGCCCGCGCGGCGGGCGGCGTCGGTGGACCGATGGTGTTGAACTCGCCGATCAGGGTGCCGCCAGGTTCAAGATGCGTGATCAGGCTGCGCAGTTCCTCGACGGACATGCCGCCGTCGATCAGCTGCGGACGCAGGTCGTACGGGGTTTGGCCGGCCTCACTTGCGTAGACGCCGTAGGTGTCGGCGAGGTAGACGAGGTCGGTCGGCGTCGTTGGTACCGCGACTCGCCGCCGCGTGCCTGATGTCGCAGGGCGCGAGCCGACGTAGTCGGTGGTCGAGTCGAACCGGGAACTGCCCTTGGGAGGCGCGACCTTCTCATGGTTGAGGACCCATGCGAGCCCGGCGTGCTTTCGCTCGGTGGTCTTTGCGACGCTCTTGTCGACGATCACGACCGACAGCGCGACCTGGGACTTCAGGTGCCAGAGGATGTAGGGGGCGGCCAGCATTCCGACGATCGTCAGGACAAACGTGACGCCGATGATCTTGCCTTTGCGCTTCTTCCACCAGGCCTTCACTCAGCACCCATCGGCTGCAATTGCATGAGAATCAACACCTTTGTAGCATCAAAGTCGATACGCTAGTTCGATGATCGTGAGGAATCGATGACCACGACGCTGCCTCCCGCTTCGCGTCGCGCGTACGCCGACGCCATTGTTCAGCAGTGTCTCGATATGCGGCCGGGTGAAAGCCTGCTCATCGACTGCGAGCTGGGACACCGTGAAATCGCCGTGTCGCTTGCGGAATCCGCCTACGCCCACGGGGTTGTGCGCGTTGATGTTCACTACACCGACCGACGTCTGCAACGTGCCCGTCTGAGCGACGGATCTGCCGAAGCCACCGGAGCAGTGGCGTCATGGGCGCAGGCTCGACTGCGATCGACGCTCGACGGAAACGCGGCGGTGCTGCACATCGTGGGCGACACCGAGCCGGGCGTGTTGGCCGATGTCGATCCTGCGCGCCTTTCCGACGACTTCGGGCAGCGGGCCCGGTCCATTCGCTGGTTCACGAAAGCGGTCATCGCAAACCGCGTCAGGTGGGCGATCGCAGCATGGCCGACCCCGGCCTGGGCCGAGGACGTCTATCCGGACCTGCCGGCGGCCGATGCGATCGCACAACTCGGAAGCGACCTGCTCAACTTCTGTCGCCTCGGTCCGAACGACCCGCCGAACGGGTGGGTGAACCACGCCAAGATGCTGCGCGACCGTGCACGGGTCATGACCGAGCGCAACTTCGCCGAACTGCGCTTTACCGGCCCGGGGACGGATCTGCACGTCGGGCTTGCGCCCGATGGCATCTGGCTCGGCGGTGGCGAGATGTCGGAGGAGGGCCGCACGACCTATCCGAACTTTCCGACCGAGGAGATCTTCACGTCCCCGGTGGCGGGGGCGACGCGCGGCACCTTCCGGTGCACCACGCCGCTCACGTTCAACGGGCGTGTGATCGACGGCATCGCCGGTGAGTTCTCACGTGGGCGACTCGTCCGGATCGATGCCGAGCGGGAGAGCGACCGTGAGGTGCTCGAACGGACCTTCCAGACCGACGGCGGTTCCGGTCGGCTCGGTGAGGTGGCGTTGGTCGACTCGGCATCGCGCATCGGTCAGGCAGGACGCATTTTCGGCGAGACGCTCCTGGACGAGAACGCGGCGTCGCACATCGCCTTCGGCAACGGGTTCGGTGGCACGCGGTCGGCCGGTGGGCGGATCAACCGCTCGGTCATCCACATCGACGTGATGATCGGCTCAGCCGAGATCTCCACCTCCGGCGTGACCCAGTCCGGGCAGACGGTCCCGATCATCGTCGACGGCGAGTGGCGTCTCGACACCGACACCTCGGCGGACGACTGATCGCCTCAGTCCGGTGAGACCGGCTGGCCCGCCGCGCGCCGGGCCTCCAGTTCGAACCGGTTGCGCCGGTAGCCGCTTCGAAGGTACGACAGCGGCATGCGAACCGGGTGGTGCTGCATCTGCCACACGTGGCACAGCTCGTGAACGACGAGCGATGGATCGGTTGCGGCAGGGCGACGAAGCAGGATGAGCGGCCACATGGTGTAGCCGTCGAACCGCCGCATCACGGGCAGGCGAAACAGGCGTGGACACACGATGATCCGTACGTGGTCCAGGCGAACCGGCGTGGGATACAGGTGGAGGGCGTCAAGTTTGCGCTTGGCCGCGCCCAGGATCGCGCTCGTGTCAGCGTGCATCGGCCGCAAGGCGACGTGCCCGGCGAAGAAATGGCTCCAAGCAGAAGTCCTGACCGGTTGCGTGGCGCATCAGTTCCGGCGTCGACATGATGGATCCGTGGCGATGGATCCGGTCGCGAAGGTACTCGGTGATCGCCGTGAACTCCCCGCGTGCGATGATCTCGCCGATCGGCCCGAGCTCCGCCTCGAGGGCTTCGCTGATCTGCGCCGCATAGATGTTGCCGAGCGTGTAGGTGGGGAAGTAGCCGAAGCTGCCCCACGCCCAGTGGATGTCCTGCATGCAGCCTTCGCGATTGGTCGGCGGCACGATCCCAAGCAGTCGCTCGATGCCGGCGTTCCATGCCTCCGGCAGATCACGGACGTCAAGTGTCCCCCGCACGAGTGCCACCTCGAGCGAAAACCGCAGCGCGATGTGCAGGTTGTAGGTCAACTCATCCGCGTCCACGCGAATCCATCCGGGTGCGACGCGGGTCGTCGCGCGGTGCATGTCGGCTGCACTGACGCCGTCCATCGCAGTGCCAAACCGCCGCACCATAATGGGTGTGAGGGCTTCCCACAGCGCGGGGTCGCGTCCGACGTGGTTTTCCAGGAACCGCGCCTGGGACTCCTCGGCTCCGAGCGAGGGCGATGTGAACACCAGTGTGCGCGCATGCTCGGCCGGGTGACCTTGCGAGTAGAGCGCGTGCCCCAGCTCATGCAGCGTGACGAGCACGTTCTGCGTCGGATCGTTCATGGCGATCCGTGTGGTGAACCGCGCGTCGCCGATGTGCGGCGATGTTGTGAACGGGTGGGCGGAGCGGGCGATCAGTCCCGTGTCGAAGCGGAACCCGACCATCTGTGCGATGTCGTGTGCGAGGGCGAATTGCGCCTCATCGGGCCATGCTCGGTGATCGAACGTCGACGGCTCCGGGTGGCGCGGAATGGTTGCGAGGAGGGGCGTGACCTCGCCGGTCAGGCGGTCGAAGATCGGTTCCAGATCCACGGTCCGCATGCCGGGCTCGTGTTCATCGAGCAGGCTGTCGTAGGGTTCGTCGCCGATCGCGAGCGCCTCGCCCCATTCACGTGTCGCGTCGACCACCCGGGCGAGGGCCGGCGCGAATGCGGTGAAGTTGCCGGTTTCGCGGTGCTCCAACCAACTGGTAACGCTCGCCGTAGTGGCCGCTGAGATCTCGCGGACAAGCGATTCCGGCACGCGCATCCCACGTTCACGTTCACGTCGGGCATGGCGAATCATCGCGAGTTGGGCGGCGCTGAGATCGGGGGCCGCTGCGGCCTCGTCGATCACGTCGTCGATGCCGGGTGCCACAACCTCGCGGTGGCGAAGTGCGTGAAGTGTCGCGACCTGATGGCCGCGTCCGGTCGACGCGCCTTCAGGCATCAGCGTCTCGCGGTCCCATTCGAGCATTCGTGCGGCGCCGGCGAGATCGTCGATCAGGCCCATCCACTCAGAGAGACGTCCCCACGACAGGGTGGTGGCGTCGGCCGTCACGCGCAGTGCGGGGCGGAGGTGACCGAACACACGGCCACACGTGTTGGGGTGAGTGCGCGCGAGATCACGGCGGCGTGGTCGGCACACGCGACGACCACCGACGAATTCGTGCAGACGGTACGCGCCCGTGGACGAACGGCCGGGGCCGCCGGCGGGCGGCTGGCCGGGCGGGAGCGCCGGCGGGCGACGGCGACGCCCGTCAGGGCGGCGGCTGCGAGCAGGGTCCGATGAAGGCTCATGTCGTCAGTCATCGGCCTGCTCCCACAGCCACTTAACGAGCCGCTACTCGCGACACAACAAAAGCTGCCGGTAGGGGTTCGCCGCCATTGCGCCATTGGTGCCGCGAACGCGGACGCTGAGCGCCAGATCACCGGAGAGCTCGAGCGGCACCTCGGCGAGGTAGCGCTCCTCACCGCCCTCGGTGCCGACACGGACCGCGGTGATCCTGGTCGTGTCGACGGGCTCGCCGGTCGGGCCGGGCCGTCCGGCCAGTGCCTCGACCGTCACGTCTTGGGGGTCCAGGCCGTTGAGCGTTGCCCAGATGTCGACGCGCACGGTGGTTCCGACCCGCAGGGACGTGATCTCGCTTGCAAGCTGTGAGCGCACGCTCACACCCGGCCACGCGGCCGCCGCCCGCGTGCGCCACTGGGCGAGCTCTTCGGCGGCCAGGTGATCGTTCGATGCCATGGCGGCCCCGGCCCGGTGGGCTGGGAAGTACGCGTGGTCCGCGTACTCCAAGACCATTCGGTGCGTGTTGAACACCGCACCCAGGTGTGCGATCGACGCGGCCATCTTTTCGATCCACTCGCGCGGCAACCCGTTGGCATCGCGCTCGTAGAAGGTCGGGATGACCTCCTGCTCAAGCAGGTTGAACAGGGCGTCGCATTCGACGGCGTCCTGCTCCTCCGGATCGTGGTAGGTCTCACCAGCGCCGATCGACCAGCCGACCTCCGGCGAGTATCCCTCTTCCCACCACCCGTCGGGGATGGAGAGGTTGAGCGTGCCGTTCATGGCGGCCTTCATGCCGCTGGTGCCCGAGGCCTCCATCGGGCGACGTGGTGCGTTCAGCCAGACGTCGCAGCCCGACACGAGGTGGCGGGACAGTCCGATCTCGTAGTCCTCGATGAACACGAGGCGTTGGTGGGCGTGCTCGGTCTGGGCGAAGCGGGCGATCTGCTGGATCAGCTCCTTGCCGGGCTGATCTGCGGGGTGTGCCTTGCCGGCGAAGATGAACTGCACGGGGCGCGTGGGATCGGTGATCATCTTGGCAAGGCGCTCAGGCTGGCGAAACAACAGGCTCGCTCGCTTGTAGGTGGCAAAGCGCCGCGCAAAGCCGATGGTCAGAATGTCGGGGCGCAGAATCTCGTCGGCCGCCCGCAATGCCGCGCCGCTCGCGCCGCGCCGCTCAAGCTGTTGGCGGATGCGTTGACGGGCAACCATGATCAGGCGCTCGCGCCGGCGCTGATGGACCCGCCAGAGCTCGCCCGGAGGGATCGCTTCGGCGCGCTCCCAGACCGCGCAATCCTGGGGTGCGTTCACCAGGCGCGGGCCGACGTAGCGGTCGAGCAGGTTGCCCATCTCGCGGCTCAGCCAGGTTCGGGGATGGATCCCGTTGGTGATGCTGGTGATCGGCACCTCGTTGACGGGGATGCCGGGCCACAAGTCCTGCCACATTGCGCGCGATACGGCGCCGTGCAGCTTGCTGACACCGTTTGCAACGACGGACAGACGCAAGGCGAATGGGGTCATGCCGAAGTCCGCGGTCGCCTGTCCCGGCACCTGGCCGAGGGCGACAAACGCCTCCCACGTGAGCCCGAGCTCGGTGACGATCGGCTCAAGGTACGGGCGCAGCAGGGTCGTGTCGAAGGATTCGTTGCCCGCAGGCACAGGCGTATGCGTGGTGAACACCGTCGATGCGGCCACCTGCTCCTGTGCGGCGGCGCTCGACACGCCGGCGTCGATCAGCTGCCGCATCCGCTCGAGCAGCAAGAACGCGGAGTGCCCCTCGTTCATGTGGAAGACGGTCGGGTGAACACCGCAGGCATCCAGCGCGCGGACGCCGCCGATTCCGAGCAGGAGCTCCTGCTGCAACCGGTGGTCGCGGTCGCCGCCGTACAGGGTCGCGGTGATCAGACGCCGCTCCGGCGGGTTGGCGTCGATGTTGGTGTCGAGTAGATAGAGCGGCACCCGGCCGACCTGCGCACGCCACACCGCCGCGTGGACGTCGGTTCCGGCCATGTTGACCGTGATGGTGATCTGGCTGCCGTCGGCGGCGAGTTCACGATGAACCGGCATCTTGGCCCAGTCATTGGCCGGGTAGAGCTCCTGCTGCCAACCGTCGAGGTTGAGCGTCTGGCTGAAGTAGCCGTTGCCGTACAACAACCCGACGGCGACCAGCGGCAAGCCGAGATCGGATGCCGACTTCAGATGGTCACCGGCGAGGACGCCGAGGCCACCGGAGTAGATGGGCAGCGCCAGGTCGATGCCGAACTCGAGGGAGAAGTAGGCCACCGACAGGTCGGCCACGTCGCCGCCGATCTCGTTGAACCAGCCGTCCCCGTCGCGATAGGCGACGAGCGTTCCGTGGACGCGCTGGACCTCGGAGACGAAACTTTCGTCCGTGGCAGCTTCGTCGAGACGTTGCTGAGGGATCGTCGCAAGGGTCATGACCGGGTTGCGATGGGTGGCTTCCCAGGTGTCGCGATCGAGCCGTGCAAACAGCTCCACGGCATCGCGGTTCCATGAGTACCAAAGGTTTCCCGCGATCTCCTGGAGCGGCGCGAGGGCCTCGGGGAGGTTGGGGCGGACTTCGAGACGGTGAATTCGCATCCGACCAGGGTAGACGACGTGTCGGAAGTCCGGTATATCCCGATGTCCTACTTGGGCTCCGCCTCCAACTTGTATCCGACCCCGTAGCGGGTCTGAATGTAGGTGTGGGTGCTTGAAAGACGGTCGATTTTCTCCCGCAGGCGCCGCACGAACACGTCGACGGTACGGTCGCGATGGGTTGCCGGCCGGCCCCAGACGCGCTGCAACAGGTCGTCCCGGGTCAGGACCCGTCCATGTTCGCGAGCGAGCGTGTACAGCAGACGAAACTCGGTCGGGGTCAGCGAGGCGTCGACGCCGTCGACATACGCCTGCACCTGGTCCGGGTCGATGCGCAGCCCGGCCACCTCGATCAGATCTCCTCGCGATGCGACCGCCTCACGGGGTCCCCGGCGGGACGCCGCCTGAACCCGTGCGATGAGTTCCTTCATCGAGAACGGTTTGACGAGATAGTCGTCGGCGCCGATCTCAAGCGCATGCACCCGGTCGTGCTCGGTGCCGCGTGCGCTCACCACGATGATCGGAATGCCGATCCCCTCGCCGCGGGCGGTCTCGATCAGCCGCCACCCGTCGATTCCCGGCAACATCAGATCGAGCACGCAGACGTCGGGTCGCTCGAAGCGCAGTCGCGCGAGTCCGGTCTCACCTTTGCCCACCCACGTCGCGTCAAATCCGGCTGCGGTCAGGTGGCGGACCATGCCCTGGCCGATAAGCTCGTCGTCTTCAATTACGAGTACCTTGCTCATGTCACGACATTGTGGAGCAACAGTTGGGTCGAGCGGGTCATCGACGGGAAGATATCTGGTGAACGAATGGTGACAGGCGGCGAACAATCTCTGGGGTCCTTGCGTGGCCGACTGCTGATCGAGGAGAGCCGCGAGGTGGTCGTGCTGCTCGATGCCGACGACCGCGTGATTCACGCCAGTCGCCGCGCACGCGAGACCTATCCCGACGTCGCGCATGGTCGGCGGCTGCCCGGTCCGATGCGTGATGGGCGACGCCCCACCGAGATTCTCGAGGTGCCACTGATCGTCGGCGATCGCGTCGAACGTCTGGTGTACATCGGGCGTCCAGGCGACATGCACGCCTATGAAGAGCTTCGTGCCGGGTTCACGGCCGCGGTTTCGCACGAGCTGCGAACGCCGCTCGCACGCCTTCTTGCGCTCATCGAGTCGATCGAGCTTCCCGGCGCCGACGTCGACGAGCTCATCGATCTGGCGCGTGGACAGATCGATCAGATGGGGGAGCTGATCGACGACGTGCTCTTTCTCGGCGAGCTTGAGACCGGCCACGCCGTGGTGGGGCTCGGCAGTTCACGTGTGCTGGAAATCTTCCGTGAGGTCGTCGGTGAGTTCGCCGAACGCACCGAGGTTGCCGGCCTTGCCGTCACGGTGACCGGCGACGAGGAAGTCGAGATCGCCGTCCGCCCACGGATGTTGCAGGTGCTCGCACGCAACTTCATCGAGAACGCGATTCGCTACGCCGGTCCTGACTGCACACTGGAACTCGACGTGCGTCGTCGCCGCGGATGGGTGCAGGTGCGGGCACGCGACACCGGGCTCGGTACGCCCGCCGAGGCCCTGCCGCGCCTGTTTGAACGGTTCTACCGGGCCGATCCGGCCCGCTCATCCCGCGGCACCGGGCTTGGCCTTGCCATCGTCAAACACATCTGCACCTCTGCAGGCGGCTATGCCGTGGCCGAAAATTCCGAGCCCCATGGCCTGACCATCCGGCTGATGTTTCCCGAAGGCGACTCGGCCGGACCCGTCTAGCGCGGTCGGCGTCCGCGTTGGCGGGGGACGCTAAGATGCCGTCACCGGTGAAAGGGGACCGATGCGGGTCGCGCTTGAAGAACAGCTGACGCTCGCGCAGGCGACGTTGCAGGAAGAATGCAGCCTGGTGCTGCGCATGCTGCGTGCAGCGCTCAAAGCGCTGGAAGAATGGGACGTCGATCTCGCAGACGAGGTCATCGACTACGACGATCAGGTCGACGAACGGTATCTGCGTGTCGACCAGTTGGTGGAGGAGGTCGTCGCACTGCAGGCTCCGACCGCGCGCGACATGCGACTGGTGCTTGCGATCTCGAAGGTGAACCTGCACATCGAGCGGATGGCCGACTACTGCGTGACCGTGGCGAAGCTCACCAAACTGAGCGCGAAGTTGCCGAACGACATGCGCATGGTCGCCTGGCTGGAAGAGATGGGTGCCCGGGCCGAGGAGATGATCCAGGTATCGATCAACGCCTTTGCGGCGCGTGATGCAGTGGCGGCGGAGTCGCTCATCGGCCTGGACGAGCTGATCGACCGCGCCAACCGCAAGGCTGTCGACTGGGTCGTCGAGATCGGAAGCGATCCTGAGAAGCGCGAGTGGGCGGCACGCATGTTGATCGTGTCGCGGTGCCTTGAACGCATCGGCGACCACGCGGTCGACATCGGCGAACAGACCGCGTACCTGGTGACCGGTCAGTTTCGCGAGTTCACGGACGCGTCTCATCCCGGTCAGCCGAGCTGACCGGCGACCGACGGGCTTGGCCAGGCGGCCGCAAGCCCTGATCCTTGACGGTGACCGCGCTCGTCGACCTGATGGCGGCGCGGTCCCGGAACTTCGGAGGTGAGTGATGGGTGTGTTTCGCCGAGATGCTGCGCCACTGCCCGACCAGGGGAGTGCCCTGCCTGGTCGCGCTGAACCAATGCCGGTGCCGGAACGCCATCTCGTTCTCGGTGTCCCGCTGACCGGACCGTTCGACGACGGGGTGGAGACGGTCGTGCTCGGCATGGGGTGCTTCTGGGGTGCCGAAGAGATCTACTGGCAGCGTCCCGGAGTGGTGACGACCGCCGTGGGATACGCGGGCGGCCTGACACCGAACCCCACGTACCACGAGGTTTGCAGCGGCAGGACCGGGCACACCGAAGTCGTGCTGGTCGCCTACCGACCCGCCGATGTGCCGTTCGGAGAGATCCTGCGGATCTTCTGGGAAGGGCACGATCCGACGCAGGGAATGCGGCAGGGCAATGACGTGGGCACCCAGTACCGATCGGCGATCTACACGACCACTCCGGGGCAACACGCGGCTGCGACGCATTCGGCCACGGTCTACGCGCCCGCCATTGCCGCTGCCGGGTACGGCCCCATCACCACGGAGATCGAACCGCTGGGGCCCTTCTACTACGCCGAGCCAGATCACCAGCAGTACCTGGCCGCGAACCCCAACGGCTACCGTTGCCACTCGGCGAGCGGGGTGCCCTACCCCGCGTAGCGAGCGCCCCTACTGCGACGAGCGGCGTCCCTTCACCGGCCACAGTTCCTTGGCGGTGGTGATGAGGGTGTCGACGATCGGCATTCGCCGGTCGTCCTTCCAGGCGAGCGCGAGGGCGATCTCGACGGTCTGTCCTTGCAGCGGCAGGCAGACGATTCCCTCTGCGCGCGCCCGCTGCGTCGATGCGGGGACCAGCGACACGCCGAGTCCACCGGCGACGAGCCCCAGGATCGTTCCGAGCTCACCCGCCTCCTGCGCGATCTGCGGGCGAAAGCCGGCGTCCGTGCATGCGGCGATGACCATGTCGTGGAACATGTGGTTGTGCCGGCGTGCCCACAGCACGAAGGGCTCGTCGGCGAGGGCGGACAGCGCGATGCGTTTGCGTCCTGCGAGTGGATGGAAGTCCGGTAGGGCCGCGACGAGCGGCTCGGTGATCAGCGGATGCATGGAGAGTCCTGGCGCCAAGAGCGGCACGCGGACGACGCCGACTTCCAACGAGCCGTCGTCAAGGGCCGAGATCTGTTCACTCGTCGCAAGCTCGTTCGGCTCGACGACAATGCCGGGAGCACGCTCACGCAACACGCGCAGGAGTCGTGGCAGCACCTCGTGTGCGGCGGAACTGACGAACCCGAGATGGACGGTGCCCGCGTCGCCAAGCTCGGCCTGACGCACCCGTTGCGCGACGTGCTCTGCGTGGCGCAGCAACGAGCGCGCCTCGGGCAGCAGCAGCGCGCCACTCGCGGTCAGCTCCACATGGCGGCGGTTTCGTCGAAACAACTGGGCGCCGATCTGCGATTCCAGTCGCTGAATCTGCTGGCTGAGCGGCGGCTGGGCGATCCCAAGGCGCGCCGCGGCACGTCCAAAGTGCAGCTCCTCCGCCACTGCGACGAAGTATTTGAGGTGTCGCAGCTCAAACGGTTGTGAGATCTGAGTGATATCAGTCATGACGGAACATGGTATTGGACCTATGACTGAAAATCACCTACTCTGTGAGACGATGACGAAACGAGCACCACAAAAGCGTCTCGGTGGCATGCTCGGATTCCTTGTCGGGGCGAGCGCGATGTTCGCCACCATGTACTCCACGCAGGCGATCCTGCCGACCATCGGTCGCGCGTTCGGTGTCGCTCCCGCGCGCGCCGGACTCACCATTTCGGTCCTGGTGCTCGCGATGGTCCTTGGCGCATGGATGTGGGGACCGCTTTCCGACCGTGTCGGTCGTCGCCGCTGCCTGATCGCTGCGAGTGCGTTGCTCGTTCCCGCGACGATCGCGGTGGCCGTGGCGCCGACATTCGAAGTCCTCATCGCGACGCGGTTCATTCAGGGATTGATCCTGCCGGGGTTGCTGGTCGTCGGGCTTCCGTACGTGTCCGAAGTGTTCGTGCCCGCCATCGGTGCACGGGCCATGGGGTGGTACATGGCGTCGTTGATCAGCGGCGGTCTCATCGGTCGACTCGGCGTCGCCCTCGTGGCGTCCGTCACCGGATGGCGCGTGGCACTCGGCGTGTTGTCGGTGCTGCCCCTCGTGGCCGTGGGCGTCATGGCACGCACGCTTCCTCCGGCGCCCGCACGGCACAAGAGCGCCCGCACCGGTCGCTTGATGAACCGGCGCGTCGCCGCCGCCGCAATGACCGGGCCGGCGCTGTTTTTCGTGTTCGTCGGCGTGTTCTCCTACATCGGCTACCGCCTGGAAGCTGCACCGTTCAACTTGTCGCCCACCATCACGTCGCTCGTCTTCGTGGTGTGGATCGCGGGCGCCGTGGCGCCGATCGCGGGACGTCGCGCAGAACGCCACGGGTGGTCCGCTGTCGCGCTCGTCGGTGCGGTCCTCGCATCACTCGGACTGGCCCTCACGGTGCTCGACCACATGGCGATGATCGTCGCCGGGCTGATGTGCATCACCATCGGCATGTTCACCGTGGTCACGGCGGCACCGATCGGCGTCGGTGGCGCCCGCGGTGTGCGTCCGGGAGCGGCGAGCGCCCTCTACTACTCCATCTACTACTTCGCCGGTGCGGTGGGCGCGTTTGTGCCCGGACTCGCCTGGCAGCGCACCGGTTGGGCCGGCGTCGTGGGCGTGAGCGCCCTCGCCTTGATGATCGCCCTGGTCGGTGCGCTTGTCGGCCGTGCCGATGAGCGGGGCCGCCGTGTGCGATTCAGCACGGTCCGCGCCGCGGTGATCCGGCGCCTGAGCACCGTCGGTTGGTCGTCGTGACATCATCGACGGCGACCGTCCTGCCGATACATCTTCGTATGACAACCACCCCCACAAACAGAAGGGCTTCGTCGTGACGCGTCACGTGTTCGATATCAAGGAACTGGCACCGCATGAGAAGGTCGCGACGCAGCTGCGCGCGCTCGCCGACCAGATCGCAGCAGGGCGTGTCGAGATGGCGTACGACGACCTGGCTGCACCGATCAAGGTGAATGATCCGATCGAGCTCGTCCTCGACCTCATCCAGCACAAACACGATGTCGAGCTGAACATCGCGATGCGCTGGCCGACGCCCGCCTAAGCTGAAGCGCTCCCCGTCGCCGCAGGTGCCGGGGGACGATAGAGATCGGTGATCGTGCCCTGCGCCCACTCTGCGGCGAGGGCGCCGGTCTCCGACAGCGTCGGGTGCGGATGGATGCTGCGCGCGATGTCCTCCGCGACCGCCCCCATCTCGATGGCGAGCACGTGCTCGGCGATGAGTTCACCCGCGTTCGGTCCCACGATGCCGACGCCGAGGATCCTGTGCGAGCCCGGCTCCACGAGCAGCTTGGTGCGGCCGTCGGTGTGCCCCAGCGTCATCGCTCGGCCCGATGCGGCCCAGGGGATGGTGGCCAGTTCGTAGGCGACGCCCTGCTGTGCCGCTGAGGTTTCGGTCAGTCCCGCCCACGCGATCTCCGGGTCGGTGTAGGCGACCGACGGGATCGTTCGCGCGTCGAACACGTCGTTGCCGCCTGCCGCGTTCTCAGCGGCCACTGCACCCTGGTGCGTCGCTTTGTGCGCCAGCATGGGATTGCCGATGACGTCGCCGATGGCGAAGATGTGCGAGACGTTGGTGCGCATCGCATCGTCAACCGTGACGAACCCGCGCTCGTCGGCTCGAACGCCCGCATTGTCGGCGCCGATCCGGTCGCCGTTCGGTCGTCGCCCGACCGCCACGAGCATGCGATCGGCCCGCAGCGGCAAGTCCTCGTCACCGCTGCGAAGGACCATCTCCAGCGCCTCGGGCGTCGCGACCACATCGGTGACGGTGGTGCCCAGATGCACGACCACCCCTGCGGCGGTCAACCGGGCGTGCAGCGGCTTCACCAGGTCGCCGTCACATCCCGGGATCAGCTGGTCCATCATCTCCACGACGGTCACCTGCGACCCGAGCGCGCGGTAGACGGTGGCCATCTCCAACCCGATGATGCCGCCGCCGACGATGACCAGATGGTCGGGAACGGCGGCGAGGGCAAGTGCCCCTGTTGAATCGATGATGCGCTCATCGGTGGGGAAGGCCGGTGGGATGATCGGGCGCGACCCGACCGCGATGATGGCGTGCGCGAAGTCCAGGGTGCGTGAGTCGGTGCCGTTGGTGACAGTCACTTGCGTGGGGCTTGCGAAGGTTGCGGTCCCGTGGATCACCTCGATCCGGCGCTTCTTGGCCAGCCCGCCAAGCCCGCGGGCGAGCGTGGCGACGACCTTCTCGGTGGAGGTGCGCAGCGTGTCGACATCGATAGTGGGCGCACCGAAGTGCAGGCCGATCGTTGTTGCGTGCGTGACCGTCGAGATGACATCGGCGGCGTGGAGCAGGGCCTTCGACGGGATGCATCCGACGTTCAGGCAGACGCCGCCCAGGCGGTCCCGATCCTCGACCAGGGCGACGGTGAGCCCCAGGTCCGCGGCACGAAACGCGGCGGTGTATCCGCCGGGCCCACCGCCGAGCACGACGAGATCGAAGGCGTCGCTCACAGGAGCATCCGTGCGGGCTGGGACAGGAGCTTCGTCAAGTGGCTGGTGAACCGCGCCGCTTGTGCGCCGTCAATGACGCGATGGTCATAGGAGAGCGAGAGCGGGAGCGTGAGTCGCGGCTGGAACACCGCGCCGTCCCACACCGGCTTGGTCTGTGACCGGGAGACGCCGAGGATGGCGACCTCGGGCGCATTGATGATCGGCGTGAAGGCGGTGCCGCCGATGCCGCCGAGACTCGAGATGGTGAACGAGCCGCCCTCCATCTGCTCGCGCTTGATCGTGCCCTCACGCGCGGCGCCCGACAGCGTCGTCAGTTCGCGTGCGATGTCGAGGATGCCCTTGCGGTCGGCGTCGCGAATGACCGGAACCATGAGCCCCGCGGGGGTGTCGGCCGCAAAGCCGATGTGCACGTACTGCTTCACGATCAACTCGTCGCCATCGAGCGACGCGTTGAAATGCGGGAACTCCCGGCATGCCGAGGCGCACGCCTTGGCAAGGAGCGCGACCATTGTGACCTTGACGCCCTCGCGTTCGTGCTCGGCGTTCACCTGTTTGCGAAATGCCTCCAGGTCGGTGATGTCCGCTTCGTCGAACTGCGTGACGTGGGGGATGCCGACCCAGTTGCGGTGCAGATACGGCCCGGAGATTCGGGCGATCCGCGAGAGCGGCTCCCTCGTGGTCTCACCGAACTTCGTGAAGTCGAGCGACGGCCAGGCCGGAAGGCCGTGGCCCATGGCTGACGCGCCGCCGCCGGGAGCGGGTGCAGTCCCGGCGCGCGCCACATCCTCCAGGGTGATTCGGCCGCCGCGGCCGGTTCCGGCGATCGTCGCCAGGTCCACGTTGAGGGCACGGGCCAGGTGCCGTGCCGCGGGCCCGGCGATCGGCTCACCAGACGGTGGCGTGGACGAAGTGGGAGTGGGTGTCGGAGCAGAGGCTGCGGGCGGCGGTGCGGCTGTCTCGGTGGGCGCTGGAGGCTGTGCCTCGGGGGCCTTTGGGGCGGCTGGTGCGGCCGGTGCTGCGTCGCCCTCGGTTGTCACCGTGATGATGACGTCCCCCGCCGAGACGGTGTCGCCGACCTTCACCGCGACGGACTGGACGGTGCCCGCCACAGTGGATGGCACCTCCATGGTCGCTTTCTCCGACTCGAGCACGATGAGCGGCGTTTCAAGTGCGACGGTCGCCCCTTCGGCGACGAGCACCTCGATGATCGGGACGTCGGAGTAGCCGCCGATGTCGGGCACGCGAACGTCGGTCAGCGAAGCCATGGCGGGAGCCCTTCCGTGTCGATTTCGTACCGGGTGATGGCCTTGGCCACTGTTGCGGGACCGACGATCCCGTCACGGGCGAGCGCCGCGAGGGCGGCAACCGCCACGTGATGGCGATCAACCTCGAAGAACCGTCGCAGGCGCACCCGGTAGTCGCTGCGTCCAAACCCGTCGGTACCGAGCACGGTGTAGCGGCCCGGGATGAACTCCCGAATCCCGTCGGCGAACGTCCGGATGTAGTCCGTGGCTGCGATGGTCGGTCCATCACGCCCCGCCAGCATCTGCGTCACGAATGGGACGTGCGGCGCATCACCCGGATGCAATCGGTTCCAGCGCTCCACGGCCATCCCGTCGCGGCGCAGTTCGGTGAAGCTGGTCACGCTCCACACATCCGCGCTCACGCTGTTGTGCTGCTCCAGCAACTCCGCGGCGGCGAGCACCTCGCGCAGGATCGCGCCCGAGCCGAGCAGCTGCACCCGCGGGCCGTCGCCACTTCCTTCGCGGATCTGGTGCATCCCGCGGATGATGCCCTCGGCACTGCCCGCCGGCATGGCGGGCTGCGGGTAGTTCTCGTTGAGGACGGTCATGTAGTAGAAGACGTCCTCTTGGGCCGTCAGCATGCGCCGCAGGCCGTCCTGGATGATGACCGCCACCTCGTACGCGAACGTTGGATCGTACGATCGGCAGTTCGGGATCGTCGCGGCCATGACGTGGCTGTGGCCGTCTTCGTGCTGCAACCCCTCACCGTTCAGCGTCGTGCGGCCCGAGGTTCCCCCGATCAGGAATCCACGCGCCCGCATGTCGCCGGCCGACCAGATCAGGTCGCCGATGCGCTGGAAGCCGAACATCGAGTAGAAGGGGAAGAAGGGCATCATTGCCACGCCGTTGCTGGCGTAGGACGTTGCCGCCGCAAGCCATGACGCGAACGCGCCGGCTTCGGTGATGCCCTCTTGCAGCACCTGACCGGACTCTGATTCGCGGTAGAACATCAGCTGGTCGGCATCTTCGGGCATGTACAGCTGACCGACCTGGGAGAAGATCCCGAGCTGGCGGAAGAGTCCCTCCATGCCGAACGTGCGTGCCTCGTCGGCGACGATCGGGACGATTCGCGGGCCGAGCGTCGGGTCACGCAGCAAGATCCCGAGTGCGCGAACGAACGCCATCGTCGTCGAGATCTCCCGATCACCGGTCTCTTCGAGCAGCGGCGTGAACGTGTCGAGGGGTGGGACCTCGATCGGCGCCGCCGTGGGGTTGCGGTGGGGAAGGCTGCCGCCGAGTGCCGCGCGATGGTCGCGCATGTACTGCATCTCGGGACTGTCGTCGGGCGGGCGGTAGAACGCGGCCTTGCGCGCGTCCTCGTCCGAGATCGGCACGTTGAACCGGTCACGGAAGATGAGCAGTTGCTCCTCGCTCATCTTCTTTTGCTGGTGGGTGATGTTCTGCGACTCGCCCGCCTTGCCCATCCCGTAGCCCTTGATGGTCTTCGCGAGGATCACTGTGGGCTGGCCGGTGTGGGCGACCGCCGCGGCGTAGGCGGCGTACACCTTGCCGGGACTGTGCCCGCCGCGATTGAGTGCCCAGATGTCCTGGTCGCTCATGTGCGCCACACGGGCCCGAAGCTCCGGGTACTTGCCGAAGAAATGCTCGCGGACGAAGTCGGCGTCTTTGGACTTGTAGGTCTGATACTCGCCGTCGACGGCTTCGGACATTCGGCGTCGCAGCAGGCCGTCGTGATCGTCGGCGAGCAACGCGTCCCATCGTTCGCCCCACACGACCTTGATGACGTTCCATCCGGCGCCACGGAAGACCGATTCGAACTCCTGGATGATCTTGCCGTTGCCGCGAACCGGTCCGTCGAGCCGCTGCAGGTTGCAGTTGATGACGAAGATCAGGTTGTCGAGCTTCTCGCGTCCGGCGACGTCGATGGCGCCGAGCGACTCCGGCTCGTCCATCTCGCCGTCGCCCATGAACGCCCAGACCTTGCGCCCGGCCGTGTCGGCCAGACCGCGACCGTTGAGGTACTTGAGGAACTTGGCCTGGTAGATGGCGCTGATCGGGCCGAGTCCCATCGAGACGGTGGGAAACTGCCAGAAGTCCGGCATGAGCCACGGGTGCGGGTAGCTCGACAGGCCGTGGCCGCCGACCTCCTCACGGTAGTTCAGCAGGTGTTCGTCATCCAAGCGGCCTTCCAGGTAGGCGCGCGCATAGATGCCGGGCGCCGAGTGCCCCTGCACGTAGACGAGATCACCGCCATGGCCATCGTGCGGGGCATGCCAGAAGTGGTTGAAACCGACCTCGTACAGCGTTGCCGCCGACTGGTACGACGCGATGTGTCCGCCGAGCTCCGACGACTCCTTGTTGGCCTGCAACACCATTGCGGCCGCGTTCCAGCGCATCGCCGAGCGCAGTCGCCGCTCGACCTCGGGGTCGCCCGGGATCGGCTCCTGCTCGTCGACCGGAATCGTGTTGACGTACGGTGTCGCGTCCGACACCGGCACGGGGACGCCTTCAAGGCGCGCCTCCGTGATGACCGCGCCGAGCAGTTGAGCGGCACGTTCGTTGCCGTCACGGTCGGTGACGTCCTCGATCGCCGCCAACCAGTCACGCAACTCGTCCGGATCGGGGTCGTTGCCATGGACAGAACTGGATTCATCCATGACACCCATCCTAAGTGGTCCGGACGATCAACGTCCAAATTCATGGTGTTGATCCGGCAGGAGGCTCAAGGCGCCTCATGATCGAGTCGATACCTGATGAGTATGGCTCCGACAATGTCGCGCGCGTCACAGCGGAATTCCCGTGGAGGACTCCTGGGACGATTCGCGCTGCTCACTCTCGTCGTCCTCATCGTTGTCGGAATCGTCTTCGCGATGCTCCTGACGAAAACCATCCGACGGGGCGAGCTGCAGCAGGCGGCACAGGTTGCCGCCGTTCTGTCCGACGCCACCATGGGCGACGTGTTGGCCGGCGACGACGTCAGAGACGGCCTGTCGAAGGCGTCGATCGTGGAACTGAACATGCGCCTGGCACGTGCACAGGGACGGGCCTCCATCGTCGCGGCGAGCGTCATTCGGGCCGACGGCGTCGTGGTGTACTCCACCGACACGTCGCAGATCGGGACGACGAAGGCGCCGACGACAGGGTTCAGTACCGCGCTCAGCGGGGTCCCACATGGTGAATTCATCGCCGATCCGGCAGCCGTGGGCAAACAGGCGCACGACCGGTCGTCGACGCTCGTACAGACGGATGTGCCCTTTACGCCACGGGGAGCAAAGGCGCCGTCCGCCGTGGTCGAGATCTGTCTTCCGTCGGAGATCGTCACGAGCCGCATCGAATCCCAGCGGCGCTGGACGTACGGGATCCTGTTCCTTGGCCTGACGGTGCTGTTCACGTTGTTGCTCGCCGTATTGTGGGTGGCTGCGCGCCGCCTTCGCCGTGACGCCGATCGCCACGAGTTCATGGCGTCGCACGACTCCCTGACCGGTCTGCCCAACCGCGTCCACCTCGCGACCGCCACCGAGCAGCTGTTCGGTGACGACGACGACTCGAGCGGGGGCGTCCTCATGTTGCTCGACTTGGACGGGTTCAAGGACGTGAACGACAGCCTCGGGCACTCGGCCGGTGACGACCTGCTCGTGGACGTGGCTGAGCGGCTGGCTGAATTTGCTCCCACCGGGAGCACCATCGCGCGCCTGGGTGGCGACGAGTTTGCCGTCGTGTTGCCGGGCGCCATCCCGGTCCAACGCGCGCGCGCCGCGGCCCGACGCTTGCTCGTCGCCTTCGACCGTCCGTTCGAAGTGCGCGACATCAGCGTCTCGATCGATGCGAGCGTCGGCATCGCGATCGCCGGCTTGCACGGCGACACGCGCGACGAGCTGCTCCAGCGCGCGGACATCGCGATGTACGCCGCCAAACGCGGCAAACGGCGGATCACGGTGTATTCGGACGACCTCGATCCGATGGGGGCGGACGTCCTGGCCGTGGTGGCGGACCTCCGACGTGCACTCGAGGCCGGCGAGCTGCGACTGCACTACCAGCCCAAGGTCAACATGGACTCGCGGTCGGTGAGCAGCGTGGAGGCGCTTGTCCGCTGGCGACACCCGGAGCGCGGACTTCTGATGCCGGCCGCCTTCATCCCATTCGCCGAACGCGCCGGTCTGATCGGCAAGGTCACGCTGTGGGTGATCGACGAGGCCGTCCGGCAGTGCCGGGAGTGGGCCGATCAAGGGCACTTCCTCACCGTTGCGATCAACATCTCCCAGACAAGCCTGCTCGACCCGGCGATCAGTTCGGCCCTGGTCGCGGCCATCGAGGCCTACGACGTTCCAGCGAGCGCAATCGAGGTGGAGATCACCGAGAGCGCCCTGACCGCCGATCTGGAAGGCGCCGCCGAGGCCCTCGCCGCCCTTCACGCACACGGCGTGCGGATCTCGATCGACGACTACGGCACGGGCTACTCGTCGATTGCCCATCTTCGGGCACTCCCGGTGCAGTGCATCAAGATCGACCGGTCCTACGTGGCCGGCATGCTGGAGGATCCGGCCAGCACCTCGATCGTCCGTTCCACGCTCGATCTGGCCCATGAACTTGGCCTGCAGGTTGTGGCGGAAGGCGTCGAGACGCAGGTGGAATACGAGGCGCTGCTTGCGATCGGCTGCGACGTCGCACAGGGCTACTTCTGCGCACGGCCCATGCCCGGCGAATCCATCGTCGAGTGGATGGTCAAGCTCACCGCGCCGACGGTGGCCACCACCCCGGCCAGCCCGCTCCCGGACTTCGCCTGGGACTGGTCGGCTACCGAATGATCGCCAGGGATCGCACGAACCGGTCCCCGAGAAAGTAGATCCCCGGCGCGTTCTGAAAGCGGCCGCTCACGTTTCGCCGAAGCGTTGAACGATCGATCGCCAAGGTGCCGGTGCGGTCGTTGCTGACGAAAAAGATCGCACCGCCGCCCTCGTTCGCGCGATTGTCCTCGATGAGCGTGCCCGCCACTCGCAGGCCGAAGCGGTTGCCATCCAGGTAGATCGCACCGCCGCTCCCGCCGCCGGGCGTTCCCGGCGACGCCGGGTTGGCGCCCCGGCCGATGGCGCGATTGTTGGTGAACCGGCTGTTGGACACGATCCACGAGACGCCGATGCTCGACAGCGCGCCGCCGTTGGAGCACACGCCTCCCGTGAACGTGCTGCGGGTCACGTAGACCGGAAGGTTGCGGTACTGCGACAGCACGCGCAGCGCCGCGCCGCCGAGGTCGGGTCCCGTCGCATCGCACCGGTTGTTGATGAATCGACTGGCGACAACCTTGACGCGCCCTCCGCGGACGAAGATCGCGCCGCCGCCACCGCCCTCCTGGTGTTGGCCCGTCGAATTGCCGCGTGTGAAGGTCAGGTTCTGCACCACGAGCTGCGGGGTGGCCTGGTTCTGACAGTGCGACGTCGTCCACACCAGCGTCTTGTCGCAGGTGTTCATGTAGAGGATTCGTCGAACGCCGCCGCCGCTCAACGTGACCTTGCCCTGCCCGTCGAGGACGACCCGGGTGCGCGTGTTCAACACCTTGGCCGTTTGGCGCATGACGATCGTGACCGGGGCGGACCCGCACCGGAAACGGATGACGCCCCCCGCCCGAACGGCTGCGACGACTGCGGCGGACGTGCAGCTGGCGGGCGTTCCGGTGCCGACGTACCGGTTGGGATGGCTCGTGTCGACAAGGCGTCCGGCAGGGGCGACAGGAACCGGCTGGACTCCCGGGGTGGCGGCGAGGACCGGTGTGGTCATCGTCACCAGTACGAACGTGGCGATCAGCGAGCGGCGCATTCTGGTCCTTCGACGGGGATGACCTACCGTCGCAGACCGGCCGCGCGTCGGCAAGGCGCACGGTGGCGGACACGTCGCATTGGAGCGCTGGCGCCCGGTCGTTAAACTGCGCGCGATTGGATCACTTGGGTGCATTCCCGCAGGGCTGACGGGTTGGCACGGACGCAACGGAGGATGGAACATCGCTGTGAACGTGAATCGCCGTCGGTGGCTGCTGATCGCAGGAACCGCCGCAGTCGTGCTGCCCGCGGGCATCGTCTTGGGAAGTCGTCTGGGCGACTCCATGGACGTTCCAGATCCGCCGACGACCACTCGGCAGGCGACGACGACCGGGTCCACCGTCACCACGCCGAGCGGTCCTCGCCTGAGCGTTCCGGACGCCACGATTTCGCCTGGTGAGACCTTCGAGATTAGAGGAACCGGATTCCGACCCTTCCGTTCAGGAGCGGTGACGGTCAACGGCCGCCGCGTGTCGGATGTGCGCACCACCAAGGGCGGGCGGTTCTCACTGTCGGTGGACGCCCCGAAGGACGGGCGCGGCGACGTGCGAGTGCAGGCGATCATCGGCGACGAGACTGCGGCGGCGACTCTGTCATTGGCCCCTGCGTCCGGCCGGCCCGCGCCGAGTCCGTCCAAGGATGCATCGCCGGGTTCGGTCGTCGTGATGGCGGTCGGCGACTTGACCAGCAGTGCCACCGATCGGGACGCCATGGCGGTCCGCGACGTGGTGGCCGCCGAGCGGCCGGCGCGCATCCTGATGCTCGGCGACTACCAGTACAAGTACGGGTCGCGTTCGGCCATCAACGGTGGCGCCGACAAGCTGTGGGGACCGAAGCCGGGCGGCCTGTGGAAGAAGATGATGCCGACGTCCGGCCCGACACATGACGTCAAAAGCTGCACGCCCTCAGACTACGACCGTTACTGGGAGCGGTCGGCGATGGCGCCGTACTCCTTCAACCTGGGCTCCTGGCACATCATCCAGCTGCCGTCCGCCATCTATCGCTACGACTGTGATCCGGCGGGCGTGTTGGCGTGGCTGCGCGCCGACCTTGCATCGCATCGCACGGCCTGCACGCTGGCGTTTTGGCATGAGCCGTACTGGACGCGGACGACCGACGAACACGGTCGTACGCGGGAGGTCAAGCCGTGGGTCGACCTGCTGTACGGGGCCGGTGTGGAGGTCGTTCTGAACGGCCACCAGCACAACTACCAGCGGTTCGAGCCGCAAAACCCGAGTGATCAGGTCGATCGCGCGCGGGGTATCCGGTCGTTTGTCGTGGGAAGCGGTGGGATCGGTTTCTATCCCTTCACCGGCCCCGTGGGCAATACCGCTGCCAGCACGGACACGACCTACGGTGCGCTGAAGCTCGTGCTGCGCCGGGGCGCCTATGACTGGGAGTTCGTCCGCGCCGGTGGAGCCGCGTTTACCGACACCGGCACCGGCACCTGCCACTGAGCGGCCACTGGTCTGCCGTGGTAGTTAACCGTTCTGGTGTCTGACACCAGAACGGTTAACTGTGATTTTCAGTTGGTGACGTAAGCGACCACGGACGAACTCGCCCATGTCGGCCATTGCGGCTTGCTCGTCGGGATGCGCAGCATGGTGTGGCCGGCGCCGGTCCACGTGAACGTGCGAATGATCGTTCGAGAGCCCTTGACCTGGGATGAACAGGCCAGGCGCTTGCCGTCGGGGGACGAGGCCGGCTGGCGGCAGTTGAACTTGGGTGCCGTCACGCGCCGCTCCTTGCCGCCGAGGCGGGGAACCGTGAAGATCGTCCACTTCGGCGTCTGTCGCGCATAGGCGATGGTTGCGTTGTCGCGCCACGTCGGCTGATACTCGCTCTTGGTTGCGCTGCGGGTGATGTTCTTGGTCTTGCCGCCGGAGGTCGACACCACGAACAGGTCGGTGCGCTTGTTGCCCATGATCTGCTGGTAGACGACGCGAAGGCCGTTCGGCGAGACCGCCATGTTGCCGATGGCACCACGCGCAAGCCGGGTACGCGTACCGCCGCCTGCCGGGATGCGGTAGATCGCGCCTGCCGACATGTACACGAGCGTCGTGTCCTTGACACCCCATCCCGGCCGCGCGGCACCCTTCGTGCCGGGGATCAGGCGCCGGTCAGAGCCATTGGCGTTCGCCACGATGATGCCGTCGGGCGACGTATAGGCCAGTCGTGTGCCGGCATGGGAGTACGTCGGGTCCGACAGCGACCCGGTGATCGCCTTGGCGATCACCGTGGGGGTCGTCGCCGTGACACCGATCGAGGCGATCGACGTGCTCCCCGGCCCGGCGACGATCACGTTCTGCACCAGCACCGACGTCTGTGAGAGCGCCGAGACGTTGCCGCGAAGGTCAACCGCTCGCGCGGCGATCTGGTGGACGCCGTCCCGTACGCGGGTGCTGGTCCAACTTGCGGAGTACGGGGCGCTGGTGTCCGTCGCAACGGTGGCGCCGTCAACGAGGAAGTCCACACGCTGGACACCCTTGCCGCCGGGGTTGTCGACGGCCATTGCCGCAAGGCCGACCTGGCCGGTCACGACGGCGTTGGCCGACGGTGCCGTGAGACGGGCCGTCGGAGCCACAAAGTCGTTGTCGACGGTGATGGAACGGGCCGAGCTCGTCGTCTGGTTGCCGGTCCGGTCCATGGCGGTCGCAGTCAGCGTGTGCTGGCCGTTCGTGAGCGTCGTCGTGTCGAGTCTGACCGAGTACGGTGACGACGTGTCCGGGGTGCCGATCGCGGCACCGTCGACAAAGAACCGCACCGAGGACACCTGGTCGTTGTCACTCGCATTGGCTCCCACCGTCACCTGGCCGAAGACGGTTGCGCCGTTCGACGGGGTGTTCAACGACACCGCCGGCGGGCGCGTGTCGGTCGTTCCCGGCTTGCCGTGGCAGGTATCCGTGCCACTGTCGCGCACGGCATTGTTGATGTCGACCAATTCCCATTGGTATGTCCCGGCGCCGAGCTTCAGTCGCAGGATGCCGTTGATCGCGAGCTGGAGCTCACTGTTTGCGGTCGGCACGGAGGCGGTGGACTCGGGACTCAGCCCACCGGTTCCGACGATGAACTGGCGAATGCCATACGCCAGATCTGCGACCCCATCGGGTGTTTGCGGTCCGAACCGCTCGTAGTTGTGGACATGGCCGTTCAAGACGATGTCCGCGCCGCCCGCGTAGAGCGCGTCCCAGAACGGCAGGGTGTAGGTGGGCAGTGGCGTCTTCGATGAGAAGAGCGGGTAGTGGA
Organism: uncultured Actinomycetes bacterium; assembly: GCA_937871165.1. Lineage (GTDB taxonomy): Bacteria > Actinomycetota > Thermoleophilia > Miltoncostaeales > Miltoncostaeaceae > CALMEC01. Next base: position 8,099 of record CALMXK010000092.1, on the reverse strand, counting down.
AGTACGCCACGGTGCAGGTGCTGTTGTTGGCTGCGAGGTCGGCCTTGAGCCAGTTCACCTGATCCGAGTTGTAGGCACATGACACGACACGGCAGTTCTCGCCGGTGTTCAGTGCGATGAAGTGCCAATCGCCGATGTCGTACGAGTAGTACCCGCGGGTGGGATCGATGGCCGCTGCCGGCAGGTTCGCGCCGTCGGCGAAGTAGCTGAAGTATCCGGTGGCCAACGGGTCGCAGTTGCCCGCAGACCGATACTCGTGGTTGCCGAGCACCGGTTTGGTGATGGCCTTGAACCGGCCCCAGCTTGGGTCATAGCCATGTGCGACGTCCTCAGGGGTCATGCAGTTGTACTGCAGATCGCCGAGGGGAAGGGCTGCGTCGTACCCTCTGTTGAAGATCAGCGCGCTGGTCGCCATCTGCTTGCAGCCGCTTCCGTCAGACACCCCGCACGCGATATCACCCGCAGCGGCGATCATCGGGTCTGCAGCGTGTGCCGCCCCCGCACCGATGAACAGGGTTCCGGCCCCGATCAAGGCGCTGAGCCAGGTGCGGAGCATGCGAGCAGAACCCAATGGTGTCCCTTCCGTGGCGCAACAAAACGTCGTGAAACTCAGGTTATGGAAGCCGCGTAATGATTGGTACTCGACGAAAGTCGAGTTGCGACAGAAGATCGTCCAGGGCCAAAAACACCGGTGGCCGAGGATGCTTGCGCCATCCCCGGCCACCTGTGCGGCATCTGCCAGTGGTCCTACTTGGCGGTGAACGCCACCACAGTCGCGCTTCCCCAGACGGGCTCCGTCCGGCTGGCGCTCGTGCTCGGAAGCGTCTTCACGCCTGTGCCGTTTGCAGCCATCGTCCGAATGATGCTCGTGGTCGACGTCAGGCTGGTGACACACGCGAGGCGCAGGCCACCGGGCGAGTACGCCGGCTGACGGCAGTTGAGCGACAGGGCGGTGATCCGCCGAGCCGTGCCACCTGCCACCGGCATCGTGTAGACCGCCCACGTCGTGCTCTTGCGAGCGAACGCGATCGTCGTGGTGGTCTTCCAGGTCGGCTGGCCTTCGCTCAGCAGACGGGTGCGGGTGATGTTCTTCTTGCTCGCACCCGTGCTGGCCATGACGAAGATGTCGGTCTTGCCGTTCGGCATCTTCACCACGTACAGGATGCGCTTGCCGTCAGGCGATGCGGACAGACCGGAGATCTTGCCGACCGCGAGGCGGGTGACGGTGCCACCGGCTGCGGGGATCGAGTAGATCGTGCCGCTCTTCAGGTAGAAGAGCTTGGCGTCCGCCGGTCCCCAATCGGGCTGGGTCGCACCTGCGGTGCCGGGCACCAGCGTTGCGCCGGTTCCGTTGGCGTTGACGACCACGATGCCGGCCGGGCTCGTGTAGGCGAGCTTGGTCCGTGCATGCGAGTACGCGGCTTCCTTCATCGACGCACCGGCCGGAAGGCCGAGCCACGTCTGCGTGCTGCGACCGACCACGACCGACGCGATGCCGGTGTACGGGTTGGTGACGCTCACAGCGATGGCACCCGTCGTGCCAGCGGTCGGCGTTGCCGGGTCGGTGGAGTTGGAGACGGCGCGAAGCGAGTACTTGCCGGTCGGAACCGAGCGGGTGTTGATCGTGCCGGTGTAGGTGCAAAACGGCATCGCGCGCTTGACGAGCGTGTCGTTGGTGATGTCCGTATGACAGTTGATCGGATCCTTCACCGCGGTGCCGACCTTCCACGAGCCGACGTAGAAGTCGACCGTGTCGCTCGCGCCCGGGGCATTGACCTTGGCGCTGACCGCGACGGCGTTCGCCGCGGGGAGGTTGGCGCCGGCGGCCGGAGCGGTGACGGTGGTCGGGGCGCCGTGGCAGTTTGCGCTGCCTGCGTCGAAGGTGTCACCGTCGACGTCCTTGTAGCCCCACGTGTAGCTGCCGTCCTTCAGGACCATCCGCAGGTAGCCGAACTTGCGGGCGGCGTACATGGCGGCACTGTTTGCAATCGGCGTCTTGTTGGCCTCGAACTGGATGCCACCGGTGCCGACGACGAACTGGCGCACACCGTATGCGTCGTCGCGCTGGCCGGTCGCGTTCATCGGGTGGAAGCGCTCGTAGTTGCGGGCGTAGGAACTCAGCACCACATCGGCGCCACCGTCGTACAGGTCACGCCAGATGCCCGACACCGCGCCGGATCCGGCCCAGTCGTTCTTGTCGGCGGTCGTGGTGTACAGCGATGCGAGGTTGGATGACCAACGCGGGGCGTTCATCTGTGCGATGACGCAGCGGTTGGCATTGGCGGCGAGGAACGAACGCAGCCAACGCTCCTGCGTGGATCCCGTGTACGTGCCGTTGGCGTCGTACCCGCGGCACGCGAGGTCCTTGCAGATCTCGTTGGTGTTGATCGCGAGGACCGTCCAGGAACCGACGGTGTAGGTGTAGTAGCCCTTGGCCGGGTTGGTCGCATCGGCCGGCAGGTTGCTCGAGCCGTTTGCGCCCCAGTAGCCGAAGTAGCCGGGGGCCGTATCAGCCAGGTACTGCGGAACGCCGGGAGTCGTGACCGGGTCGACATATGCCGGGTTGGGGTTCGGCGCCGAACAGTCGGTGCCGTTGGTCGTGACTGCCGAGTTGCGGTACTCGATGGCGCCCGGAACCGGGTAGGCGATGCCGTTCAGACGACCGAAGCTCGGGCCGTATGTCGAGTCGAACGCGCTGCGTCCACCGCAGTAGTTCTGCAGATTTCCGAGCGGAAGGAATGCATCCACGTCGGTGTCGGCGACGATGTCATCCGAAACCGCCGCCTGCTGACAGCGGGTGGCGGTGGCGCCGGCGACGTATGGATCGAGCGGGTCACAGACCAACTCGCCGGCCGCCGCGATCACAGCCTCCGCGCCGAGTGCGCGGCCTGGAAGCGCCACGGTTGCGAGCCCGATCGTCGCTGCCGTCAAGAGCAGCATCTTTCGCATCAAACCCAGTTGTTTCGCTGGCAAGTGCCAGCCTTCCATGCTGGTGGTGTTTTGTCGCACGACCCTCTCCTCGGTCGGAAAACTGCAGATACTCCACAGTTAGCCACCAACGGCGCTGACGAACAACTGGCCGTTGGTCTAGGCCTGACGTCGATGAACTCGGCGCAACCTGGACCCTGTTGGCTCACTGCGGACTGAATGGCGGCAGCGGTGGACGCCCCGGCAGACGATGTCCACCGGGGCGCCCGCTGCACGGACGGTTGCTGGTCAGAGCGTCAGTTGGTAGTGAACGTGACCACCAGATTGTTCGCCCACACCGGCTGCGACGGCAGGGTCCGGACGACGCCCAGATTGCGAACGCGAAGTCCACGAGCGGTCATCGTGCGAAGGTAGTTCTTCGTCAGTGTCCGGGTGATGCAGGCGATGGCGCCACCGGTCGGCGAGTACGCCGGCTGCTGGCAGTTCAGGGTCGGGCTCGTGACCCGCACCGAACGGCCGCCGGTCGCGGGCATCCGGTAGATGGCCCACTTCGGCACCTTGCGTGCGTAGGCGAGGGTCAGATTGTTGACCCAGGTCGGTTGCGCTTCGTTGACGGTCGCGGTCCTGGTGATGTTCTTGCGCCCGAGGCCGGTGATGCCGATGACGATCAGGTCCGACCGACGCTTGATGATCTGCTGGAACACGATCCGCTTGCCGTTCGGGGACGTCGCCAGGTTGACGATCTTGCCGACCGCCAGACGCTTCAGCGTGCCGCCGGCCGACGGGATCGACCAGATCGCGCCGCTTCGAATGAACACGATGCGCTTATCGAGCGCTCCCCAGTCCGGCTGCGAGGCGCCGCGTGTGCCCGCGAGCAGGCGCGCGCCGGTGCCGTTGGCATTTGCGATCACGATGCCGTTGGGGCCGACATATGCGATGCGTGTCCGTGCCTTGGAGTACGCCGGATCCTTGAGGGAACCGGTGGTCGGAATGGCGATCCGAACGACCAGGTTGGAGCCCAGGCGCATGGACGAGATGCCTGTGGCTCCGGCCGGCACGCCGTTTTGCGCGCGTACCGTCACCTGCGAGCGACCCGACGCGTTTCCACCCGAATCGAACGCTTGAGCGGCCACCAGGTGGTTGCCGTCGGTCACGGTCTTTGTGTTCCAACTGGCCGTGTAGGGCGAGGTGGTGTCCGATCCGACCACACTGCCGTCGACGATGAAGTCGACGCGGGCGACACCGCGGTTGTCCGAGGCGGTCGCTGTCATCGTGATCGTTCCGGTGACCACGGAGCCCTGCGTGGGGATGGTCAACCGCACAGACGGGGCGGTGGTGTCGTTTTTGACCAGGACGCTCACGTTCGGGCCACCTGTCGTCGCCCCGTTCGGGTCGACCGAGACCGCCCGAATGGTGTGTGCTCCGTCGGGCAGCGTTCTGGTGTTCAACGAGTACTTGAAGTCACAGAAGGCCTGCGTGTACCAGACGGCCGCATCCGCGAACACGTCGCTGTGGCAGTTGGCCGGGATCTTCGGAGCCGTGCCGACCTTGGAGCCGTCGACGTAGATGTCGACCGCCGAGGTTGCGGCGGGCGCGGCGATGCGCGAGCTGACGAGCGTGGTTCCTGCAATCGTCGCACCGGCGGCGGGTGCCGTCGTGTTGATCGGAGCACCGTGGCAGGGGCGTGTGCCGGCATCGTATGTACTGCCGTTGACACCCTTGAACGCATAGCTGTAGCTCGTCGGCGACAGTGTCATGCGGAGATATCCGAACCGGGGAGTGATACGCGCCGCGCTGTTTTTCGTCTGCGTCGCGTTGACCTCGAGGTTGTTGCCGCCCGTGCCGACCACGAACTGCTGGACGCCGAACGCATCGTTGCGATTGTTGTTGGAATCCTGCGGATGGAACCGCTCGTAGTTGTGCGCATGACCCGACAGGACAACCTCGGCGCCACCCGCGTAGAGGTCGGCCCACATGGCCTTGACCTTGCCCGACACGGCGGAGTCGTTCGGATCGGCGGTCCGGGTGTAGCTCTTGGCAAGGTTGGACGAGTAGCGCGGGTAGTGCATCACGGCCATCACGCAGCGGTTGGCGTTTGCCGCCAGTTCGTTGCGAAGCCAGCGCTCCTGGGCCGAGCCCTTGTAGTGGGTAGCGGCGTTCGGACCAGTGCAGGTGATGCCGTTCGCCGTGCATCCGTCGTTGGTGTTGATCGAGATGATGTGCCAGTTGCCGATGTTGTAGGAGTAGTACCCCTTGGCCTTGTTGACCGCATCAGCGGGCAGGTTCCCGGGCGTCTGGCCGGCTGCTCGCGCCTGACCGAAGTACCGGAAGTACCCGTCGGCATCCTTCACCGAGGTGCACCCGGTCTCTCGCGCGGCGTTGTAGTCGACTGCCGCCGTGGTGCGGTACTCATGGTTTCCCGGCACCGGGTAAGTCTTGTTGAGCAGCGCGCCGAACGTCGATTGATATGCACTTTGAAATGCCGGGAGGCTGCCACATGAATACTGCACATCACCCAGCGGAACAAATGCATTGACGCCGTCATTTACGATCGTCTGTGCAACAGGTTTTTGTTGACACTTATTTTTGTTGATGAAACCATTGCCCGAGTTATAGTCCGGGTCGAGTGGGTCGCACACCATGTCGCCAACGGCGGCGAGCACAGGGTCCGCTGCGAGCGCGCGCACCGGTGCGGCCAGCGCGAACATGGCCAGAACGAGCGCGACGACGTACCAAAAACGCCGTGGTTGTCGGGTGTCTGCCGGCATGGACCAGCCTTCCGTGCTGAACGCGTGGGGTCGCACGACCTTCTCCTCGGTCGAAAACTTCGGGAACCCGCACAGTTAGCCAGCCGTTGGGGGGGTGGGGCAACTAGCCGATGGTCGAGGGTTCGCAAACGCTTCGCAAGTCATTGGTGCGGACTTTGTAAGAACACGGTTTGCATTGGGCGCTTTTCGAGGGACATGTTCTAAGAGAACAAGGCGTCGCGTGCCGCATACCGGATCATTAATGCGACTGTGATGCCATCCGGCGACCCGGACGTCGCGCAGCCTGTCCGTCCCGGGCCGGATGACCTGTGGACGGGTGGGGGAACGGTGCGCGTCGCCACATCCGGTCCGCCGTGGCGCCCATCGCCGCCTGGCCGAGCACATCCCGAACATCGCGCGCGGTCGAAGCGCAGCGATGGCGCAGGCGCTACGGGCTGGTCAGCGTCCGTTCGTATGCGCCGAGGTCCGCGCGCGCCGTCGAACCCGGGCGACCCACGAGCGGGACGCGGCGGCCGCGCACGTCGACGCGCACGAGCCCGGGAACGCCACGATCGACGGCGGGGCTGGAGGCGCGGAGTCGAAGATTCGTCGCCGAGACGAAGCCCGGTGAGGAGACGCGGCTGTGCGTGCCGCGGTTGAACTGGAGGATCCCGCCGGAGAACAGGTTGTAGTCCTCATCGACGGTCCCTCCGGCGTATCCGACCTTCCATCGCGCGTGGATGATGTTGTTGCGCAACTGCAGGATGGCGGCCGAACACCCCGAGCAGACGAAGCCCTGACCACGCGAGCCGGTCATGACCACGGTGTTGTGGAACGCCTTGGTGGCGCGAACGGACGCGGTGGTGATGATGAACGCCGACGTGGCGAGTCGCGAGCGCACGACGTTGGACGTGTAGACGTTGCCGACGGACCGGCTGTCGCCCAGTTCGGTGAACGCCTGGTTGTCGATCGCGATGTTCGCGTGAATGCGATTCCAGCGGGCGCCGTAGATCTCGACGGCCGCGCCGTCGCGTCCATAGTCATATGAGGCCGCGTCGCTGCCGGTGATGCGGTTGTGGTCGACCAGGGTGCGGTCACCGTGCAGGAGGATGCCGAATGCGCCATGGTCGTCGTCGCCGCCGGGCGTGTTGCGGTTCATACGGTTGTTCGCGGCCACGATGTTGTGCGTGATCCGCGCGCCGGTGGAGGTGTCATCCACCTCGATGCCCGCGATGTTGCGGGTGGTCCAGATACCGCGAACGACGACGTAGTCACCCTGGACGGTCACGCCCGCGCGTGTGCAGTGGTCGACTGCGAGCGCCTGCACGACGACGTAACTGCCCTTCACCTTGATGCAGTCACTGGCGGTGATGCGCGGCGCGGCTCCTGATCCGTACGCACCGATGACGATCGGGCTGGCACGGGTGCCGCTGCGCTCGATCACCAGTTGCTCGCGCCAGGTTGCACCACGGCGAAGGAGGACACGTGAACCGGGCGCAAGCGCCGCATCGCGGACATGGCTGAGCGTCCGCCACGGCGCTGCGGCCGATCCAGGGCCGCTGTCGGATCCAGACGGGCTCACGTAGTAGACGGCGGCGGAGGCGGAGGATGGTGCTGCGAGCGACATGGCCGCAGCGGCTGTCGCGACCAAAATGATCGGGCGAAGCGCTCGCACTGGGCGGGAATCCATTCGGCGCATCCCGACACAGTGCCAGACGCGTCCGCCGAGCACGTCGCGCATCATGCGTGGTACATTCGGGCGCGCGCCGAACACGCGTCGCTGCCGAGCCATGGAAAAACCCGATCCCGACACGCCGCAGCAGCGGCGCCGCCAGAGCCCCGACGAGTTGCGTCGGCGTCGCGACGACCTGCCGCGGACCATGGGACAGGCGAAGGTGCTCGTGATCGACGGCGACGGAAAATCGCTGGCACGAATGACCGCGGCGCTCGCCAAGAGCGGGCACATCGTGATCTCCGCCGCCGACGGACCCGCCGGACTTCGGCTGTTTTTCGATTCACGCCCGGAACTCGTGCTTTTCGATCTCGCCACGCCGAAGTTGGACGGCTGGGCGTTGCTCGCACGCATCCGGGAGTTGTCGGACGTCCCGACGGTCGCGCTTCGCGGCGGCGGTCCGCTCGGGGCGCTGGTTTCGGGCTATTTCGCCGACATCTACTCCGCTCCAACCGTCATGATCGTCAATGGCGCGCTCCTCTCGCTCATCACCCTGGGCGTGGTGCTCTCCGGCAAGGCGTCGAGCCTGAAAACGATTTAGGACGCTACAATGACGCCCGTGGCCCGGATCCTTGTCGTTGAAGATAGCCAGGACATTGCGGACCTCATCGCGCACTACCTGCAGCTGTCTCTTATACACATCTGACGCTGCCGACGAGCGATCTAGTGTAGATCTCGGTGGTCGCCGTATC
>CALMXK010000091.1 GCA_937871165.1 uncultured Actinomycetes bacterium | reverse complement strand
AATGATACGGCGACCACCGAGATCTACACTAGATCGCTCGTCGGCAGCGTCAGATGTGTATAAGAGACAGTCACAGAACTGACGCTCGCGGATGCGACGGCGTTTCCCTGATTGCCGCCGACCGGCGATCGTCGCCGGTGCGGATCTGCAGGCGTTCTGCCGGTCAGTACGCAGCCGTCGGGGGCACGTGACACCGCGTTGTTGCACCGCCGGCGTGCCGTACCGACCTAGTAGGGCGGTTGGGCCTCGTGCCAGTCGCCGAGCGCCCGGAAGGCGGCCCAGAAGGCGCGCTTGGCGTTCTGCTCATCGAGCGACTCGTCGATGTCGGGCACATAGAGGGCCTCGATCGTCGGCGTCCACTTCTGGACCACGCCGATGTCGGCGGCAAGCGGCTCGGCCATCGGATAGTCGAGGCCGTTGATCGTGGCCAGGGCACGCTCACCCATCAGCACGACCATCTTCGGCAGGATGATCGCGATCTCCGATGACAACCAGGCGCCGTCGAGCGCCTCGGGGGCCACGTCGGCGTCATGGTCGCACTTGGCTGCCAGCGTGCCGTAGATCGTCACCGGATCGACACCGAGGCGCTGAACGCTCTTCAACACAGCGGTTCCGGCCCGGCCGAAGAACGCGATGCCCTCCTGGCGTTCGGCGAGTGATGCCGACCACTTGATCAGCATGATCTCGGCCTGCGGGGAGCCCGAGGCCAGCACCGGCAGGTCGTCGGTTTGGCGGCAGCGCGGACACTCGAGAATCTCGCGGTTGAGATTCTCGATCTCCGCGATCGCGCGCTTCAGGTACGCCTCCTGGATCTCCGAGGGGGAGATACCGGAGACCGGTGAAGGGCCGCGGCGCGGGAGGTGCGCGGTGGGGTCATTTCCAGATGGTTCAGGACTCATCAGCGCCCGTCCTATTGGCCCTGGCGGCGGAGCCTCCTGCATGCAACGCGTTTCAGGTGGAGGCCTCCTCTGGACGGCGCCTCTCACGTTGCGATTTTGGACGCAAACCGCGCCGACGCTGCACAGGAACTGCGTCGTCGAGCGAGACGAGAAAATCCGCCGCATCGGCAAAACGCCGCATTCGCAGGTGCGAACTGCCGACATCCTCCGGCTCCGAGGCACCGCTGCCGGCGGTGATCCGGGTGCCAAAGCGCTGCACCAGCCGCGCATTTTCGGTGGTGATCCCCCCACGGATACCCGAGGCGGGGCCGACCACCACCTCGAAACAGTCACATGCGCCGCGCAGCTCGGCGAGGAGTTCCGGGGCAGGCGGCTCACCCCACACCGGGTGCGGCACCATCACGAGCCCGCCCTGATCGTGGATGGCGTCCGCCGTGTCCTTGGCGCTCAACCCGTCGGCGACGGCCTCCGTCAAAAACAGGCCGGCCAGTTCGCCGTCGCGCGAGTGGATCTGTTGTCCGACGATGACGAGCAGATCCTGGTGCGCCGCATGGGCCGCTTCCCGCGCCGCGTCGATGGACTGGTCACCGATCACCGCGACGGCGCCGATGCCACGGCTGTGGCAGACATCGACGATCTGGCGCGGGGTGAGCAGCTGTCCGGGCCGCACCCGCAGATCGACCAGAATGTGCGTGTCGTCATCCGCGCGGACCGGCGCCGGCTCCTGCTCGATTGCACCCAGATACCGTGTTTCCAACATTTCGGCGACGGTGTCGATGCTGCGATCGCGGGCCGCAGCCGCCGCGGCCCGGCCAAGTCGCTCGCGGCGATCGGGGTCGTCGGCAAGCTCTGTGATTGCCGTGATCCACCGTTCACGGGAGAAGGCGGGAAGCAGAACGCCGTCCACGCCGTCGGCGATCAGCGAGTCCGCCTCGGCGCACCGTGGCGCGACCACCACCATGCCCCGTGCCATCGCCTCCTCCACGACCGACCCGGCCATGTCTTCGGGCGTTGCGATCATCGCGATGGCGCCGGTTGTGAAGGTTTCGCCGCGTGTCTCGGCGCCCCAGTCGGCGACGGCACTCACCCGGCTGCGAAGCACTGTCGGAATCGCGGCGCTCGTGCGCCAATGCGCATCCGCCGTGCCGAGCACCGTGATCTGTCCAATGGTCGAGGCCGGAAGCGACTTGGCCACACCCGCCCCGAAGCGCACACCCAGGCGGTCACTGCCGCGGGCGATGATCACGACGTTGGGTGTCCGCGGGGTGTCTGCGTCGTCGGTCGGCGCAAACCGGCGGGTGTCGGCCGCATCGGGAATGACCGTCGCGTCGACGTCGAACATCTCCGCCACCGCCCGGCGAACCGTTTCGCTGGCCGCCGTGACGACGTCGAGCCGGCTGATGGCGCGATCCAGGAACGGGCGCACGAACGCCACCCCGGCCACCTGCTCCGGGCGGTGGAAGGTGGCCGCCGTCACACCGCGGGCATGTCGGAGCGCGGCGAGCGCCGGGGTGGGGGCAAGCGGCTCGTGGACATGCACCACGTCGAATGGAACCCGGGCGAGCACATCCTGAAGCGCGGCCGACAGATCGATCGGGCCACCCAGCTTGCGCCGTCCGGCGCCGAAGGCCCGTCCGATGGGCACCACACGCACCTGGCCTGGCTCGGCGAGCACCACCGACGTGTCTCCGTCGCGCAGGGCGCTGAGCGTGCGCCGGCTCTCGGCCACCAGATCGCGCCCGCGCACCGGCGCGAGAATCGTCACACGATGCCCGCGGCGGGCAAGGGCCTGCGCCTCAGCCTCGATCCGCCAGGTCAGGTCGTCGTAGGCGGGCCAGGCGTGGGGCGACACCAGGGCGATTGCGAGGGATGTACTCATAGACGCGTCTCGCTCACGCTACACACTGGACGGACGGGGGACTACGCCTGCATCGGGCCGTCGTTGCGCAGCTCACGCCAGACGTGAACCATCCGCTGGACCACCGTGACTGTCGTGAGCACGGCAAGCACGATGATCGTGACGCTCATGACGCGGTCGAACCACGTGGTGAAGAACATGCCGGCGCCGATCAGAATCAGGCGCTCGGTGCGGCTCATGAGTCCGCCCTTGTTGGACGTGATGCCAAGCCCCTCCGCGCGTGCTCGGGTGTAGCTGACCAAAAACGAGGCGGTCAGTGCCAGGAATGCCGCTCCGAGCGCCCACCAATCGTCGTCCTTGGCGAAGACGATGCCCAGTCCACCCAGGACGATGCCTTCAGCGAGGCGATCAAGGCTGGAGTCCAAGAATGCGCCGAACCGGGTCGACTTGCCGGCCAGCCTGGCCACCGATCCGTCCAACATGTCGGTCAGGCCGCCGATCGTGAAGAACCAGAATGCGATGAACCAGTGGCCGCTGACCACGAGCGGCACCGAGATGGCGACCAGCGTGAATCCGACCATGGTGACGGTGTTCGGGCTGACGCCATGGGCGACGAGAAACCGGACGAGGCCGCCCACAGTAGTACGGGCGCCGTCTGCGAACTTGTCGCGCGGCTGCGATTGGGGTGCGTTCACGTGGTGTTAGCTGGTCGCGATCGGTCTGAGTCGGCGCCACTGCGCGCACGACGGTCTGCGGAGAGGAGTTCAGCGACAACCTCCATGACGTCTGTGCCGCACGGCGACAGGGCAACGTCCGACGGGTTGTACGGCTACTAGGATAGCTGGCGATGTCCACTCTCCACCCGCCAACGTGTCCGTGACCCGATGAACGACGTCGACCGCTTTACGGCGTTGCTTGGACGAATCGGAGTCGGACTGCCCCGTGGTGTGCTCGGACCCGATGCCCGTGCACTTGCGAGGGCCGTTGCCGACGGCGATCGCGACACCGCGACCATCGCCGCGCTGCGGCGGGCTGCGGCAGCCGAACACTGGCCGCAGCTTCGTTTGGCGATCGGCGCCGCCCTCGACCGGGCGAGTGGAACAGCCGATGATCCGGCCCTGGCCGACGCGCGAGCGCTCGTGGATCACGAGGATGCGAACAATCCATTGGCTCTGGCATTGGTCGACGACGCGGTGAGTCTGCTGGCCGCGGTGATGGTGCGCACCGACGAGCGTCTGGCCGTGCTCGACCGGCGACTGGCCGCCGACGGGGGCGGTGACGATCTGACGCGGACCGTCGGAGACATCGTGGTCGATCTCCTGGACCTCGATCCCGAGGACTACGAGGACGAGATCGCCGACTTCCTGCGGGTGGGGCAAAGCGACGCCAGTCGGGCCAACCTGGCACGGGCGACCGGCGACGATGAGATTCGCACGTGGGCCCGGGAGGAGCTCGCGGAGGCGACTGCGTACGGGTCCGGTCACGCGGCGAGTGCACTCGGTCGGTTGGCGGCGTCGGATCCACCGGAGGATCCCGCCGACGATCCCGTATGGACGGCCGCGATCCTCGCCCTCGTCGACGAGGCCGTCGAGATCGCCACGGTCAACCAGGTGCTCGAGCCGGACGCCGGCAGCGAGCCCCTCAGCGAGCCCCAGTGAGCTCGCACCCGGACTACCTGCGGGAGATTCTCACCTCGAGTGTCTACGACGTGGCCGTCGAGACGCCCCTCGAACGGGCGCGTCAGCTGTCACGGCGGCTGCACAACACCGTGCTTTTGAAGCGTGAAGACACGCAGTCGGTGTTCAGCTTCAAGATCCGCGGCGCGTACAACAAGATGGTGCGGCTGGACACCGAACAGGCGGCTCGCGGAGTGATCTGCGCGTCGGCGGGAAACCACGCGCAGGGTGTGGCGCTGAGCGCCAAGCGGCTCGGCATGCACGCCCTGATCGTGATGCCGGTCACCACCCCGCAAGTGAAAGTGGATGCCGTGCGTGCCCTGGGCGCCGAGGTGGTGCTGCACGGTGAGTCGTATTCGGACGCGGAAGCCCATGCGCTGGAGCGTTCCCGGGACGGGCGTGTCTTCATCCACCCGTTCGACGACCCCGACGTCATCGCGGGCCAGGGCACGATCGGGATGGAGATCCTGCGCCAGCAGTCCGGACAGCTCGATGCGATCTTCGTGCCGATCGGCGGTGGCGGACTGGTGGCGGGCATCGCCTCGTACGTCAAGAAGATCCGTCCCGACGTACGGATCATCGGCGTTCAGACGACCGACTCCGACGCCATGGCGCGGTCGGTCGCGGCCGGCCGACGTGTGCGGCTGGATCACGTCGGAACCTTCTCCGACGGCACCGCCGTCAAGATGGTCGGCGCGGAGACATTCCGGATCGCGCGGCGTCTGGTGGACGAGTTCATCACGGTGGACGTCGACGCGATCTGCGCGGCCATCAAGGACGTCTTCCTCGACACCCGCAGCATCGTCGAGCCGGCAGGAGCCATGGCGGTGGCCGCGGTCAAGCAGTACACGGCCACGACGCGAGCCAAGGGGGAGACGCTCGTCGCGCTCACCTGCGGCGCCAACATGAACTTCGACCGTCTCGGCTTCGTCGCCGAGCGGGCCGAGCTCGGTGAGCGCCGGGAGGCCATCTTCGCGGTGACGGTCCCCGAAGAGCGTGGCTCGTTCAAGCGCTTCTGCACCGTGATCGCTCCCGAGGGAACGGCCCGTGCCGTGACGGCGTTCAGTTACCGGATCTCGGACCCGGCCGCGGCGCATGTGTTCGTGGGTCTCTCGATCACACGTCGCGACGAGGCGGCCCGCATTCAACGGTCCCTGGAGTCCCACGGCTTTCCGGCCATCGATCTGACCGACGACGAATTGGCGAAGGAACACGTGCGCCACATGGTCGGCGGCCACAGTCGACTTGCGACCGATGAGCGCCTGTTTCGGTTCACATTCCCGGAGCGCCCGGGCGCGCTGATGCGCTTTCTCGAGCTGATGCAACCCACGTGGAACATCAGCCTGTTCAACTACCGCCACCAGGGCGGCGACTCTGGGCGCATCCTGGTGGGAATCCAGGTGCCGCCGAAGGACGATCGCGCGCTGCAGCGGTTTCTGTCGGAGCTGAATTACCCGGTGGTCGAAGAGACCGACAACCCGGTGTACCGACTCTTCCTGCAGTAGCGCTCGGTGCGATGCACGGCTGTTCCGGACAGCCGTCTGGAGAATCTGCGAGCCTGGACGGATGAGTGACGCTCCCGCCATCGAGGCGATCGGACTTGTCAAGCGCTACGGCGACACCGTGGCGCTGCGTGACGCCACCTTCGACGTGCCACGCGGCACCGTGTGCGGACTGCTCGGGCCGAACGGGGCCGGCAAGACCACCGCGGTTCGTCTGCTCACGACGTTGACGCGGCCTGACGAAGGAATGGCGCGCGTGGCGGGCATCGATGTCGCAGCCGACCCGGACGGGGTGCGGCGGCGTATCGGTCTGGCGGCCCAGGATGCGACGGTCGACGGGCTCCTGACCGCTCGTGAGAATCTGGCGATGATCGGCGACCTGCACCACCTCGGTCGCAAGGTTGCCCGGATTCGAACCGAGGAGCTGCTCGAGCAGTTCTCACTTGAGGACGCGGCCGATCGTCCGGTCAAGACCTACTCCGGCGGCATGCGTCGGCGGCTCGACCTGGCCGCCACCCTCGTGTCACATCCGGAGGTGCTCTTTCTGGACGAGCCCACCACCGGGCTCGACCCCCGGGCACGCACCGAGCTGTGGGACGTGCTCGAAACGCTGGTCGACACCGGTACGACGATCCTCCTGACGACCCAGTATCTGGAGGAGGCCGATCGCCTGGCCGACGACATCGTGGTGGTGGATCACGGTCGTGTGATCGCGCGCGGCGATGCCGCCGCGCTCAAGGCGCAGGTCGGCGGCTCGCAGCTGTTTGCCACCGTCGAACGACGCGACGACCTGTCCGCGGTGGCCGAGCTGATGGCCACGATCACCGGTGGCGCGGCAACCATCGACAACGATGCCCGATCAGTGCATGTCGCCACGGACGCGGGTCCTCGCGCCGTCTCGCAGTTGGCAAACGAGTTGGCGGAGCGGTCGATCGCGGTCGACGACATCGGTCTTCGCAGACCGACCCTGGACGAAGTGTTCCTGACATTGACCGGCCAACCAATCAGCGAGGACGTTGCATGAGCGTTGACGTCCCAACCGTCGCCGCTCGTCGCGGCGGATTCATGCACGACACCTGGGTGATCGCGAAACGTGGGCTTGTTCACATCCGCCGTCACCCCGAGGCACTGACCGACGCCACGATCCAACCTGTCTCTTATACACATCTCCGAGCCCACGAGACTAAGGCGAATCTCGTATGCCGTCTTCTGCTTGAAA
>CALMXK010000090.1 GCA_937871165.1 uncultured Actinomycetes bacterium | reverse complement strand
TTCAAGCAGAAGACGGCATACGAGATTCGCCTTAGTCTCGTGGGCTCGGAGATGTGTATAAGAGACAGGATGCCGACACCGTGTTGCGGGCGCGCCCGACGCGCACCGGTGAGGTCGACATCGTCGAAGTCGACTTGGAAACCGGTACCGAGACACAGGTCATCGCCCCGGATCCCCCCGGCACCTCTGCGGGTGTGAGCCAAGCCGACTTCGATTCGGCGATACCCGGTTACGTGGTCGCGTCCGTGCAGGTGAGCGGCGTAACACTGGACCGCGAGATGCGTTCCTACCATTACGGCGGCGAGCCCATCGAGTCCGTCGAGACACGGACCGGTCTCTTCGGGGTCAATCCGGCCATGGCCTCCGACGGCACCGTCATGTTCATCCCGCAAAACGAAACCCTGTTACGTGTCGTCCACCTCGACGCCCCGGGGACCACACTCGACATCACCGCGCCCGCTGGTTTCCCGCAACCCACCAACCAGAGCAGCTGGTCACCGGGCCGACCCGACTTCCGAGCGACAAGCGGCGGCGGAGGCGGCGGAGGCGGCGGAGGCGGAGGCGGCGGAGGTGGTGCCACGCCGGTGCCGGGGACGACGTACACGGTCAACACAACCACACAAACAGGGTCAGACGCAGGATGTGTCGCCACACCCGGCGACTGCACCCTCACCGAGGCAATCAACGCGACGAACACCAACCCCGGTCCTGACACCATCACCTTCGACATACCCGGAAACACGAACCCGGTGCTGCCCATCACGACCGAACTGCCGACGATCACCGGGGCGATCACGTTCAACGCCAGCACCAACGGGGACTGTTTCGGTGTCGGGGTCACACTCGACGGGACCGGCGCAGTACCCGGCGCACGCGGGTTCGTCCTCGACCAGCAGAGCACCGACCCCGGCGGACTCACCAGCATCCTCGGGCTGGGCGTCACCGGTTTCCGCAGCGACGGCATCGTGATCAGAAACGCCCGCGACGTACTCGTCGACTGTTCAAGCTCACGCGCAAACGCCGCCGGTGTCCTCATCCGCGACGCCACCGACATCACGCTCGGAACACAATCCGACAGTGTGTATATCGTCGGCAACACCAACGACGGCCTGGACATCCGCAACTCCGCACGTGTCCGTGTGATCGGGGCCCACCTCGGGACCCCCTATTTCGCCGGGTACGGAAACGGTGGTTCGGGCGCATGGGTGACGGACAGCACCGACGTTCACATCCACGCCAGCCGCATCGGCGGCAACGGCGGCGACGGTGTCGCCGTGTACGGCAACTCGTCACGGGTGCGCATCTACGCGGACTACATCATGGTCGGCAACGGCGGCGACGCGATCGACCTCGGCGCCGACGGGCCAACACCCAACGACCCCGGTGATGCCGACACCAACGGTTTCGGCGGTGCGAACGACATGGTGAACACCCCCATCATCGTCGGCTTCGAAACCACACCACAATGGGCTGCGCTCGTACGCCTCGAGCACGCACCGTTGGTGGGACGCGCACGCGTCGATGTGTACGCCAACAGTGCATGCGACGACACAGGGTTCGGCGAAGGCGAAGAACCTGCCGGGACCGGCATCTACACCCTCGACGGGACGACCGGCCTCGTCCGGATTCCGCTCGATGACCGCTGGCCGGGCGCGGCGTACAGCGCGACCGTGACCGTGGCAGGAGTGGGAACGTCAGAGTTCTCACCCTGCCAAGGCGAAGGCGGCGTCACCGACCAGCCACAACCCGACCCGTACCTCGATCCGATCAGCACCGACCCGACAACCGACATCGACGAAGACGACGGTGGCGGCGGTGGCGGCGGTGGCGGCGGCAACGAGAACGCTGACCCTGACGCTGACGGTGTCGTCCCGCAAGCCAACGACGACCTGGTGATGGTGTTGCACGGCGAGGACGCTGTCTGGCCCGCACCAGGGATCCTCGAGAACGACACCGGCGGCCCCGGTTTGCGTGCCATCGAAATCATCGGCGGTGCCACCATGCCACCGGACGCCTGGACGATGCGCCGATCCGGGGCGCTGACCGTCGACGGCCGACTCGTCGAACCCGGCGAATACACCGCCACCTACCGGGTGGTGGACCCGGACGGCGTCTCGAATGTCGCCACGATCACGTTCGCAGTGATCACCAAAGAGATCCCGTCGATCGCCGAGGAGCCGCCGGTCGCACGACCTGACACGATCGTTCTCGCCCCTGGGGCCACCAAGACACTGCCTGCACCAGGCCTGCTCGGCAACGACTTCGACCCGGACTTCGACCCGTTGACCGCGGTGCAACTCACCGCAGGCACACTGGCGCTGTCACGGATCACGATGGCTGCGAACGGTTCGGTGACCGTCAGAGCGAACGGACTCACCGAAGGGTCCTACACGTTCAATTACCGTGCCCGTGACAACACCGGACGGGTCTCCGCGCCGGCGACGGTGACGGTGATCGTCGACAACAACAACGCCTGCCCGACCCCGGCCAACGACGTGTACAACGTCGTCGCCGGCAAAGTTCTCACCTTGACCCCCGGCGAAGGGCCGCTCCGCAACGACACCGACCCGGACAACAACCTGGGGCGCATCGACGTTGTCGACTCCACCGCGGCGACGGGGGAAACATCATCGGTTGCGTTCTCGGTGCGAGGTTTGACCTTGTACCGCAACGGACGACTCGTCATCGACGGAACCTCAGCGTACGTCAACCCGAACATCCCACCCGGGACAACCTTCAACCGTCTCATCCGCTACACCGTTGCCGACACCGCGAATGAGACGTGTCTGGATCGGACCGCGACACTTCAGGTGTTCTTCACCGGGAACAAAGCGCCCGTTGCTGTCGAGAACCAGTTCGCCGTGTCGCCAGAGGCACCGAACGGGAACGCGTACCAGGTCAAAGTCGGTGGCACCCTTACCATTCCGACACGCGGTCTGCTGGCCAACGACTACGACCTGGACGGCCCGCGGTCGTCGCTGACTGCGGCGTTCGTCGGCAAGTCGTTCGCCGGCGGGTCAGTCACCGTCAACGCCAACGGCGGATTCACGCTCCGTGCACCGTCGACCGTGAGCGTCGGAGACGATCTCGTTTTCCGGTACGTCGCGATCGACGGGCTCGGCGCCCGGTCCGCTCCGGCAACGGTGACCGTCAGAGTGACGGCGAATCCACCGGTTCTTCGCCCACCCGTCGCACGCGCCGACGTGCACACCGTGCACGCAGACGGCGTGCTCCGACTCCAAGCCGACAAGAGTTTGCTGTCCAACGACAACGACCCGGACGGGCAGAACATCTTCGTCGACCCGGCACCCAAAGTGGATGACGACCCAAGGATCAGCATCAACCGGTACGGTGAGGTGACGTTCACGCCGAGCCTTGCCGATGTCGGCCAGACGTTCACGTACTCGTACCGGGCGATCGACTTCGACGGGTTGCAGTCGGCGGCGACAACACTGACCATCAGAGTGGTAGCACCTCGCGAACGGTGCGCCGAAGTTCAGATCAGCGCCGCCGCCGAAATCGGGCAACCCGCTGCTGAGGTGACCGGCAACTACCGTCATTGCTTCAACCTGCTCAACGTGACCCGGTACGGCTTCGTCGACGACAACGGAGACTGGCGCCCGGGCAGCCCGGCGACACCTCCCGGCTCGGCCACGGGCACACCCGCCGATCTGGACGTCACCAACGGCGACTTCGCGTCCGTGTCGTCCGCGTTGCGGTTCTTCCTGGACACGGTGACCGGGGTCGTCGACATCGACCCCGGCGACCCGGAAACGTCACCGACAATGTCGGGTTCAACATCGCAAAGCGTGTACACGGCAACAGCGAACTGGGACGCATGCCTCGACCTGCTCGGACCTGCGGTCTCGTTGATCAAGGCGTCGAAAGTGCAGGTGGTGATCCGCGCCCTGAAGCGGATCCCGTTCCTCGGTGGGAAGGTCGATGACATCGTCGGAGGGTCAGCGGCCTACATGCAGGCGCACGTGAAATCAACCATCACCGTGCTGTCGCTCATCCTGTCCGGATTGGATTTCTTCGGTGAGGACGACAACGTGATCAAGGACGCGTTCTTCAATGCGTTGAACTCCACTGAGGTCGATGTGCAACGGGAGGACGGGACCATCGAAACCGTCTGGGCGCCGGCCGCTCTCATTTTGGTGGTCGGCAGTGCTGAGATCATCGACAACGGCCTCTGCAAGAACTGGGCAGGCTGGGAACCGGCGAAGGCGACGGTCTCGGCGACAGGGTCCAGGACCGGGCAGATGAAGGTGACCGACGAACAGAACGTCAACGGGTACTTGAACAACATCGACATCTACTCCCCCGGCTCAGTGGAATGGACATCGTCGGTCGAGACCGGCGACATCGAACTTGTCGGACCGGATTTGTACACCGGGAGCTGACTGAACGACACGCGCACCCGTAGCCACCCTGCACACGTCCGTTGCCAGGTTCTGGAAGGAACCGCGACACCGGATCATCTTCCCCAACGACACCGCCGTCATCCGACTCGTCGGCGCCGCGCTCGGCATCCTCGTCGGGGTGCCGGCACCGAAGCGGGAGCCGGAACAGGTGGCGCCATGAGTTGGGCCTTCGTGTTCGCGCTCGCTGCGACGGCCTATGGGTTCAAGGTGCTCGGGCTGATCCTGGTCGGCGATCGCACGATGCCGCCCCTGCTCGACCGCTGCCTGGCGCTCATCCCCGCAGCGTTGATCGCTGCGATCGTGGTCAAGGACACGTTCAGCGTCGGCCAGCACCTGCAACTCGACGCCCGTGCCGTCGGCGTCGGTGCCGCGGCGATCGCGGCGTGGCGCAAGGCCCCGCTGATCCTGGTCATCGTCATTGGGGCGGCAGTCACCGCGGCGGTGCGTGCCGCCTCGTAGCGGTTGGCGGGCCCGGAAGAGCCGGTTCTGGTGAGCACTGCATCAAACCCGGGGCGACTCACACCAGCAAGCACCGCACACCCCTGGACACCCCGGCGGAGTCAGCGGACACCAATGACACTTCCACGGTGTCGACCACCCAGCAGAAACCGACGTCAGCACGCTTGACGTCCCCACGCGCCGTGCATACATTGACCGACACCCTGGGCTCAAGAGAGATGGCGAACGGCATGATTGGTTTCGGCGGATTCGACACGGAACACACTCATGGCGCGACGCCCACGGTACGACCCAGACGTGGACGGGACCGCTCCAGGCGACCCGTCTCGGTCACGCTCGCCTTCGTCATCACTGTCACCACTGCGCTCGTGGCGCCGGTGCCTTCCCCCACCCCCACCGCAGTGGCGGCAGGCGTTCCGACCGGCACCATCATCGGGTACGACGAACACCCCGACAGCGGCGTCACAGAGGTCACTGCACGCAAACCAGGAGGCGCCACCTGGTTCCTCACATCCGACGGCCTTGAGAAGAATTTTGCGGCACTGTCGAATGCCGGTACACAGGTCGCCGCGTTCACCAGCGACGCCGCGTACTACGGAAAGCTCGTCGTGTACAACCTGGAATCACCCGAACCCACCAGGATCGGCTCTGTCTACAACACGCAAACCCATCAATTTCCGCGGGCTCTCGAATGGTCACCTGATGACACAAAACTCGCCTTCCCGATGGCGTTGAAAGACGGACGTGACGCGCTGTACATCACACCGTCGGACTTCTCCGCTCCCGCCACCGAACTTCTGCGGATCTCAACGGGACATCGGATCTGGGCGTATCACTGGTCACCGGACGGTCAACAGATCGCATACATCTGGAGCGAAACAAAAGGGGCACCCGGCACCAACCAACAGGCGATCAGCGTGGTCAACCTCGCGACCGGCCAAACCAGAGTGGTCCACCAATTTGGCCTGTATGACGGACGTTCCCTTGACGTCGGCTGGTCGCCGGACGGAACCAAACTCCGTTTCACCCGCACAGCACTCGGAAACAACGGGGCGCTGCTCGAAGTGCCCGCCAACGCCAGCGCCCCAGCGGCCGTCATCTACCAGACTCCCGGCATCCCGTTCCAGGGTCGAGCGTTCTCACCCGACGGACTCTGGATCTACGCAGACGTCACCGGCTCCAGGTTCTACGCCCCGATCGCCAACCCGGCCGACAGGACCCCGCTGGACCCCCCGGACATCCCCGGCCCATGGCAGCAGGGTTGGGCACGGGCCACGCTCGAGCCGCCCACCGACGACAACGTGCCCAACGGTGTGCAACCACCCGACGACGTACTGAACCCGACCGGGACGTTCACGATGGTGTACCGGGCGAACACGTCGGCGACCTCGCCGGCGAAGCCGTTCGCATGGTGGAATGGCCTGACCGCGCCGATTCCGTTGCTCGGGCCGACCGACGACGACGAACTGTTCAACAATCCTGATTTGTCCCCGGACGGCAAACTGGTCGCCGTCGAACGCAGTCGGTTGTTCGAACAAGGTGGAGGTCTCGCCATCTACCAGGTCGGCGCGTCCGAGCCGTTGTGGACCTGTCTCTTATACACATCTCC
>CALMXK010000089.1 GCA_937871165.1 uncultured Actinomycetes bacterium | reverse complement strand
TGATACGGCGACCACCGAGATCTACACTAGATCGCTCGTCGGCAGCGTCAGATGTGTATAAGAGACAGGGCGTTGTCGAGTCGGAGCTGATGACCGCCCTCAACACCCTGCCCGATGGCACGCTTGCGCGGATCGGCACCTACACGCGCTCAGGCGAGCTCGAGATCGTCAGCCCGGCGGAGATTGCCGACCAGGTGGGCGCTGTGCTCGAGGCGCACTTTCCGCACTCGGTGTTCGCACGCGACGGCGAGCAGGTGGAGACGATGGTGGCGACCCTCCTTGAGCAGCGATCAGAACGCCTCGCGGTGGCCGAATCGTGCACCGGTGGGGGCCTCGGCGCACGACTGACATCCCTCCCAGGCGCATCATCGTGGTTCGACGGTGGCGTCATCGCCTACAGCAACGCGGTCAAGGAGTCGCTGCTTGGCGTGCCGAGTGACATCATCGCGCGCTTCGGTGCGGTGAGCGTTGAATGCGCTGCGGCAATGGCCGACGGAGCGCGGTCGGCAACCGGCGCGCAGTGGGGTGTTTCGATCACCGGGATCGCCGGACCCGACGGCGGAACCGACGACAAACCCGTCGGCACGGTGTGCATCGGGATCGCCGGACCGACGACCACGGCGACCAGCACCCGGTTTTGGGGGCGTGACCGCGAGAGCATTCGGCTGCGTGCACAGACTGCGGCCTTGCATCACCTGCGATGGGCGCTGCAGAACCGCTGAGGGCCCGTCAGGCGGCCCTGCGACAGGCGATCGACGCACTGGCCGATCCCGTGCGTGCAGAGGCTCAGCAGCGCTACATGAAGTCGGCGATGGCGTACCGTGGCGTGGCGATGGGGGATGTGCGACGCATCGTCCAGGACCATGTCCGCGCCGCTCCGTGTTCGTCCCAGGATGAGATGCTCGCCTTGGCGCGGCTGCTGTGGAACGACGCGACGTACCGTGAGGAACGCTACGTGGCGCTTGCGGTGTGTCGCCATCCACGCCACCACCGGTTCCAGGATGCCCGGTGCCTCGACACATACCGCGATTTCATCGTGGACGGGGCATGGTGGGACCTGGTGGATGAGACCTCGCGGTTGGTCGGCGAGTTGCTCGACACCGACGAGGACGGGGTGCGCGAGCGGATCCGTGCGTGGGCGACCGGCGACGACATGTGGTTGCGACGCGCGGCGATCATCTGTCAGCGCCACCGCGGCGCCAGAGCCGACGTGGATCTGCTCGTCCGCGTGGTCACCCCGAACCTCGCCGACCGCGAGTTCTTCATCCGCAAAGCAATCGGGTGGGCGCTTCGCCAACATGCGCGGGTCGACCCGGAGTGGGTGCGACGGTTCGTCCAGTCCCATGAGATGTCGGGGCTCAGCCGTCGCGAAGCGCTGAAACATCTCGACGGCCCGGAGGATGTTGCGAATTGATCCACCTGCGACACGAACTTGGCACAGTGCGACACAGACATGTGACAGCGCGGGCCCTAATGTCGCTGCATGTTCACTCGGCCCGGCCAGGCGCACCGCCTGTTCATCGCTTATGACCTGCCTGAGGAGACCAGGGAGCACCTGAGCCACCTCGCCGGGTCCATCGCGTTGCAAGAGCGTTGGGCACGTCCGATCGCGCCGGACAACCTGCATGCCACCGTGCTGTTCATCGGCGAGGTGGCGCCGGTCCATCTCGACCGGATGATCCCGGCCTTGTTCGACACCATGCGCGGAGCGCCGGTCGACACGCATTTGGCGGGAGTCGGTGTCCGACCGTCGATGCAGCGAGCGCGGGTGATCGCCGCCGAATACGCCGATCCCGACGGCCGGGTGGCCGCCTTGGCCGGCAGGCTCGCACAGACCGTCACCGACACCACCGGCACCGTGATCGCCATGCGGGAGGCATTTTGGCCGCATGTGACGCTCGCCAGATTGAGCCGTCCGAGCCACGTGAGAAGGTTTCCGAACTCGCGGGGCGAACATGTGTTCGCATTCCACCGCATCACGCTCTATGATTCGTACATCTCATCGAGCGGACCCCGACGCTATCACGCGCTCATGACGGTTCCGCTCGATTCGCAAGGCGAAAGGAAGTAGCACCATGGACAAGTCCCAGGCACTTGGATCAGCGCTCTCACAGATTGAGAAGCAGTTCGGCAAGGGTTCCATCATGCGGATGGGGGACGAGGGTGCGCAGGTCGATGTCAATGCGATCCCGACGGGCGCGCTGTCGCTTGACGTGGCGCTCGGCATCGGCGGACTTCCGCGCGGACGCATCGTCGAGATCTACGGCCCTGAGAGCTCGGGTAAGACGACGATGATCTACCACCTCATCGCCGAGGCCCAGAAGCGCGGCGGCACGGCGGCGTTCATCGACGCAGAGCACTCCATGGACCCGGCCTACGCGCGCCGTATCGGCGTCAACATCGACGAGCTCCTCGTCTCCCAGCCGGACAACGGCGAGCAGGCGCTCGAGATCGCCGATCTGCTGATCCGTTCCGGCGCACTCGACGTCGTCGCCATCGACTCGGTCGCGGCGCTCGTGCCCAAGGCTGAAATCGAAGGCGAGATGGGTGACACCCATGTCGGTCTGCAGGCACGTCTCATGTCGCAGGCACTTCGCAAGCTCGCGGGTACGCTGAACCGCGCCGGCACCATCTGCATCTTCACCAACCAGCTGCGCGAGAAGATCGGCGTGATGTTCGGCTCGCCCGAGACCACGCCTGGTGGTCGCGCCCTCAAGTTCTACGCATCGGTTCGTCTGGATATCCGCCGCATCGAGACGCTCAAGGAGGGCAGCGAGGCGATCGGTAACCGGGCCCGTGTCAAGGTCGTCAAGAACAAGACCGCCGCACCGTTTCGCCAGGCGGAGTTCGACATCATCTACGGCGAGGGCATCTCACACGAGGGCAACCTCATCGACCTCGGTGTCGAGGCGGGCATCATCACCAAGAGCGGTGCGTACTTCTCCTTCGGCGAGGAACGCCTTGGTCAGGGCAAGAACGCCGCCAGGTCGTTCCTGCGTGAGCACACCGACATCGCCGACGAGATCGAAGTGCGGATCCGTGCCCACCACGGTGTCGGAGCCGAAAACCGCGTGATCATCCGTGACGACACCATCGACGAGGTGATCGCCGAGGCCGAGGAGGCGCTCAAGGGCTGACGCCCGGAGGACCCAGGGGAGCGACGCCCTCAGGCTGTCGGGACGAGCACTGTTCTTGGAACCGCGCCGTTTCATACAGCCTTGGTCCACCAATAATGTGATGCAAAATCATGGCCCCGTGAGACACGCTCCGCGGGGCCATGTGCATTTTCGACAGTCGGCGCGACGGTCGACACGAGCTGTTTCTTGGGTGGCGCCGGCCGGTACGAGCCATCCGCATCGCGCTTCACGCACTGCGGTAATCGACGCCCGTTCCTTATGAGTCGTGCACTGCGGCGGTCGACGATCCGTCAACGGCGGCGAGGATCTCGCTCACGTCAACCCCATCCACGCTGATCACCTTGAGCAGTTCCGACGAGAAGTAGTGAAGATCGCCGGACGCGTCGCACACGGCAACAGCCTTGATGGTCCCTTCCTCCTCAACAGGAAACAGATCGCCCAGGATACGGCTGGCTCTGGCCGACTTCCACATGGTGTACGAAGCACCAAGCACCACGTACCGACCCCGGGTTGTCCGATGTTCCACGACTGTCGCCATCGTTGAAGCCTACGTCAGACGGGACGCCACGACAAGTGACCACACGACGCTGCACGCAGCGCAGCCGCCACTGCTACGAACGCGACGCGAACGCCAGCTTCCCGGCAAGCGCTGCAAGCGTCGCGCCGAACACGCGGCTGACCCACGTCATCACACGTTCCCTGCGAAGGACGTGCTCACGGACCGTGGCGGCCAGCAGCCCGTACGCCACGAACACGACGAACGTGACTGCCACGAACACCGCACTGAGTCGCAGCATCTGAAGCGTGGCCGACCCGTCAGCCGCCACGAACTGTGGAAGGAAGGCGAAGAAGAAGAGCGTGAGCTTCGGATTCAGCAGATTCACGAGCACGCCGTCGCCGATGACCCGCAGGTCCGATCGGGGTCGGGACGCGTCCAGTGCGATGCCGCCGCCTGAGCGAAACATCGTGAAGGCCATGTACAGCAGGTACGCAACACCGACGTACTTCAACACGGCAAACGCGACGCCGCTCGCATGGAGAACCGCAGCGAGTCCGGTGATCGCCGCCACGAGGTGGGGCAGCGTTCCCAGCGTGCAACCCAAGGCCGCCACGACCGCCGCCCGATGCCCACGGCCGAGGGCCGCACCCAGGGTGTAGATCACGCCGGTGCCGGGCGTCGCGACGATCACGAACGTCGTGATGAGAAACGCTGAGCTCACGCGTCAGAACCTACCGCACGCGTGGGGGCCGACACGTCTACTCCGCGAGTTCCAGGTCGGCGACCGCCGCCGCCATGAACCTGGCTGCTTCACCGCCGACGACGGCACGGTGATCGACCGTCAGCGACAGCGGCAAGATTCGGTGAATGACGATCTCACCGTCCACCGCCACGACACGCGGTTTGGCACGCCCCGCACCCAAAATCGCGACCTGCGGCGGAACGACCACAAGCATCGCGTGAGTACCGCCGAGCGACCCGAAGTTCGACAAGGTGATCGTCGCACCACGAAGATCTTCAGGGGCAATGGAGCGGTCCTTCACCTGGGCGATCAACTCATCCATCCGCGCGCGCACGGCGCTGCCCTCCAACTGATCCACTCGACGGATCACCGGGACGAACAAGCCGTCATGGGTGTCGACGGCGATCCCAAGGTCGACGTGGTCATGCACGCGACGTCCCTCGGCGCCTGCCTGCAACCAGGCGTTCAGCGCCGGCTCCGCCTTGCACGCCACGATGAGCGCGCGGATCAGACGGACAGTCGCATCGGTCCCGGGGACCCACGCCTCCACATCGACCTCGTCCATGAGCGTCGCGGACACGACTTCCGCACCCGATCGCGTCATATGCTCGGCCATGGAGCGCCGGAAGCCGCGCAGCGGCTCGTAGCCGCTGTGGGCATGGTCGCCCGCGGCATGGGGCTTCGCCGCGCGTTCGACGTCGCGTGCGGTCACCAAGCTGCCCGGACCGGTTGCGACAACGCCGGCCAGTTCGACACCGAGCCGCTTCGCGAGTGCCCGCACGGCGGGTGAGGCCTGAACAATCGTGCGATCGCCCGGCGGTGGCTTGCGGGCGGGAGTGGGGGCGGGCGCCGCCGGAGCGTCGTCTTGCGAGCCGACGATGCCGGTGAAGGTCGTCTCGCCGGAGGCCTCACCGATGTCCACAAGTGGCGACCCGGTGTCGATGATCGCGCCCACCTCGCCGTACAGCTTCGCAACCTGCCCGCTCCACGGGGCCGGGATCTCCATCACCGCCTTGTCCGTCTCAACGGCGACAAGTGGCTGATCAGCGACGACGACATCGCCGACTGCGACGTACCAGGTCACGATCTCGGCCTTGTCGAGTCCCTCACCGAGATCGGGCAGCGAAAACGTTCTCACGAGTACTCCAGGACGCGATGTGCCGCCGCGACGACACGGCGATGGTTCGGCATGTACTGCCCTTCGAGGCGGGCAAGCGGAAAGATCGTGTCGTAGCCGGTTGCCCGGGCCACCGGGGCGAGCAGTGACGTGAGCCCCTCCTCCGCAAGGCGGGCGGCGATCTCCGCACCGAAGCCCCCTTGTCGTGCCGCCTCGTGGGCGATCACGCAGCGCCCCGTCTGGGCCACCGAATCGAGGATCGTGCTCATGTCGAGCGGGCTGATTGTCGCCACATCGATCACTGTTGCCGAGATCCCTTCGCTTGCGAGATCGTCAGCGGCAAGCAGCGACTCGCCGACCATCGTGCCCCAGGCAACGATCGTCAGATCGGTCCCTTCGCGCTCCACGAACGACATGCCCAAGGGCAGCGCAACACCGTCGGTGTCGACGTCCTCACGGATGGAGCGGTACAGCCGGGCCGGCTCGAGGAACACCACCGGATCGGGATGACGAATCGCCGCCAGCAGCAGTCCGTACGCCTTCGCAGGCGACGACGGCACCACGGTCACGAGCCCTGGAATACCGGCGAGCAACCCCTCCGGACTGTCCGAGTGATGTTCCGGCGGCTTGATCCCACCAGAACACGGGGTCCGCAAGACCATCGGACATGTGAGCCTGCCACGAGTGCGGTTGCGCATCCGTGAGGCGTGGTTGATCAACTGATCGAAGCCCGAATACATAAAGCCCGCAAATTGAATCTCGACGACGGGTTTCAACCCCTCGGCCGCCATCCCCACGCTCATACCGACGAGCACCGTCTCAGCGATGGGGGTATCGAAGACACGGTCCTCGCCGAAGGACGCTTGCAGCCCGTCGGTCACACGGAACACTCCGCCACTTCGCGCGACGTCTTCGCCGAACACGATGACCGACTCGTCCTCGGCCATCTCGTGCGCCAATGCCAGGTTGATGGCCTGAACCATCGTGGCCTCAGGCATCGCGCCCCCAATCGGACATCGCCTGCATCCGCTGCTTGGCGAACTCGGGTGGCATCTCGCCCCACACGTAGTCGAACATCGACTCGACCGGGGGCGGTTCGATGGCGAGGAACTCCTCCGCTGCACCGTCGATCTCGCCGCTCGAGCTCGCGCGAAGCGCTTCCTCGTCGGACTTCTGCCAGACCCGGGCGTCGGCAAGGAACGTTCGGATGCGGGCGATCGGCTCCCGCTTCCAGGCTTCGCTGACCTCGTCGTCGGGCCGGTACCGGCGGGCGTCATCCACGGTGGTGTGATCACCGAGCCGGTAGGTCACCGCTTCGATCAGCGTCGCGCCACCACCGGCGCGAGCACGCTCGATGGCACGAAGCGCGACGTCGGTGACGGCGACCACATCGTTTCCGTCGACCTGCTCACCGTGAATGCCGACGCCGAGCGCCTTGTGCGCCAGCGTGGGTGCGGCCGACTGGATGGCCCGCGGCGCCGAGATCGCCCACTGGTTGTTGATGATCACCACGACCAGCGGCAGGTTCATCACACCCGCCATGTTCAAGGCCTCGTAGAAGGCGCCCTTCGATGACCCGCCGTCGCCCAGTGCGCACACCGCGACCCGCGGCTCCTTGCGGATCTGCATGGCGAGTGCGACACCTGCCGCGTGCGTCGGATGTTCTCCGACGGTGATGCAGTTCGGGAAGTCACGTCGCGGCACAGCGAAGTCGTTGCCGCGCTCATCTCCACCCCAGTAGAGCAACAACTCCACGGGCGTCACGCCACGAACGAGCTGCGCCGACACCTCCCGGTAGCTTGGGACGAGCACATCGTCGGGCGCCATCGCACTCGCGATACCGACGCCCACAGCCTCTTGACCAAGGATCGAGGAGTACGTGCCAAGCCTGCCGGTGCGGTGCATCGCGACCGCACGTGCGTCGAATGTCCTGGCACGGACCATCGCCCGGTACAGCGGTATCACCGCTTCAGGATCCGGGGTTCCCTCGGGAAGGTCGCGTATCAGCGACCCGTCCGACTTCACGAATGACGTGAACGGGATGTCGGTATGCGAATGGTCGGTGGCCATCGTTTCCATGCGAAACCTTACGCTGTCATTCGGCCGGTAACGACGCACCCCTCGCGCCGGCCCCTGCGAATCATCCTCATTTTCCGCCGTCCGCAGCGTTTGAACGACGCAAGGCGTTCCACACGGCCAGACCAATTCCGGAAGCGCAGATCAGCCCTCCGAGGATGGCGAGCGTATGACCAAGCTCGATGACCACGAGATTCGGCAATCCGGGAACCGGCGCGGCGGACAACAACGGGTCCACCGTCGCCGCATTCTTGGCGACTTCGCGTGTGCCGATGGCTGCGATCAGCGACCCGGCGAATGCGACCGCGAGGCCCCCGATGCATAGTGTCAGCAGCAACATCATGCGCTGAAGGAAGGATTGCGGGCCGCCCTCGCGCAGTTCCTTCCCCGCGGGAAGCCCGGAGAAATCGTACGTCGGCGGTGGGGTTTCAGTGGCTGGTGAGACAGGTGCTTCGGACACCGATCCTCCGTGGTCGGGTCGTGATCTCCAATGGGATGGCACACTACGGGACGTGCGTTACCACCTCACCACCTTCGGGTGCCAGATGAACGAGCACGATTCCGAGCGTATGCGCGGACTGCTCGAGTCGATCGGCTACGAGCGCTGCGACTCGCGCGAGGACGCCGAACTCATCGTCTTCAACACCTGCACCATCCGTGCCAGCGCCGACGACCGGTTCTTCGGCAACCTCGGCGATGCCCGCCGAATCAAGCGTGAACGTCCGGACACGATCGTCGCGGTCGGCGGATGTTGGGCGCAGAGCCAAAAGCAGGCGGTGTTCGAACAGTTCCCGTTCGTGGACATCGCGTTCGGCCCAGGGGAGGTCACCAAGCTCGGCGAAATGGTGGCCCGGGAGCGCATCGAAGCGATCGGTGCATTCAACTTCGACGGCGAGTTCGCCGCCTCGCTGCCGAGTCGGCGTGAGCGCCCCCACCAGGCGTGGGTCCAGATCAGTGTGGGATGCAACTCCGTCTGTTCGTACTGCATCGTGCCGAGCGTGCGTGGCCGTGAGCGCAGCCGGCTGTTGCCCGATGTGATCGGTGAGGTCGAACGCCTGGCCGCCGACGGTGTTCGCGAGGTGACGTTGCTCGGCCAGAACGTCAACAGCTACGGGCGCGACCTGCGCGGCGAGGACAAGACCGGCTTCGCCGACCTGCTTCGCGCCGCCGGATCGATCCCTGGCATCGACCGCTTGCGCTACACCTCGCCCCACCCAAAGGACATGAAGCGCGACGTGATCGAGGCGATGGCCGAGGTCCCGGCGGTCTGCGAACACCTGCACCTTCCGGCCCAGTCGGGCTCCACGCGCATCCTGAAGGCGATGCGGCGAACCTACGACCGTGGGCGCTATCTGGATCTCGTCGGTCGACTGCGTGAGGCGATTCCGGACCTGTCGCTCACCACCGACATCATCGTCGGGTTCCCGGGTGAGACCGAGGCGGACTTCGCGGAGACGCTGTCGCTTGTCGATGAGGTCGGCTACGACGGCGCGTATACGTTCATCTACTCGCCCCGGCCGGGAACGGAAGCCTTCACCACCATGGAGGACGACGTCACATCCGACGAGAAGCGCGAGCGGATGGGACGTCTGATCGAGACTGTGCAACGCAATGCCGCAGAACGCGCTCGACGGTTCGTGGGGGCCACCCATGAGGTGCTTGTGGAGGGTCCGTCCCGTACCGATCCCTCCAAGCTGCGCGGCCGCCTGCGCCACAACATCACGGTGAACTTTGTCGGAACGGCCGCGGCGGGCGATCTCGTCGATGTGGCCATTGAGGGTTCCACGTCGACGACCCTGAGCGGTCGTGAAGTCGGCGCGACCGTCGCCCATTAGCCCGATGGTGCTGGCGGTCCTCGGACCGACAGCGGTCGGCAAGAGCGCGGTGGCGCATGCGGTAGCGCTTGCGCTTGGCGGCGAGATCGTGGTCGCCGACCCGTTCCAGCGATACCGAGGCCTGGAAATTGCCGCCGACGGTCCGCGGCCGGGTGAGCGTGACGAGGTGCCGTACCACCTTGTCGGTGATCTCGCGCTCAACGAGTCGAGTACGGCTGCGCAGTACGCCGAGCTGGCTCATGCCGCAATCGATGACATTCTGGCGCGCGGTCGTGTGCCGGTCGTGAGTGGGGGAACGGGGCTCTATGTGCGCGCCGCCCTGGCAGATCTTGAGTTCCCGCCCCAGCCGGACGCCGCAGTACGTGACGCCGCCGAGCATCTCGCGGCGACGGATCTACCCGCCGCCGTCGCGCGTCTGCGGGAGCTCGATCGCGACGTGGCCGACCGGGTGGACGTCGCAAACCCGCGCCGTGTCGCACGGGCTCTTGCGCTGGCGATGAGCGGGGGCACGGCAAAGCCGTCTGATGCGCTCTGGGCGACCAACACGCGCCACCCCACGTGCATCGTCGGGCTGATTCGTGATCGGGCCGCCATCGATACGTTGATCGCGACGCGTGTGGAGCGGGAGATCGCCGACGGGTTGGTGCAGGAGATCGAGGCGGCGATCGACGCGCCGGAGGGCCTATCGCGCGAGGCCGCGCAGATCATCGGGGTCAAGGAGGTGCTTGCGATGCGTGCCGGTGAGCTCGACCGCGCCGATCTGGCCACACGACTGGCGACACGCACTCGCCGCCTTGCGCGTGCCCAACTGACATGGCTGCGAAAGACCCCAGGCATCACCGAGATCGCTGTGGATGGGCTGGCAACCGGCGAGGTTGCCGACGCCGTTGTCGGAACGTTTCGGCCATGAGCAGACGTGACCGCACGTGTATCGCACTGGTCGGTGAGGACCGGGGGCACCGGAGCCATCAGGAGCTCAATGCGCTTCGATCGCAGCTTGATGTTCGGACCGCGTGGGTTGCGACCGATTCCGGCACATCGTTGGAGGGCTTTGACGGGATCTGGTTGGTTCCCGGCTCCCCGTATGCCGACGACCTTGCCGCCGACGCTGCGATTCGGCGTGCGCGAGAGAACGGGATTCCGTTTCTCGGAACCTGCGGTGGGCTGCAGTACGCCGTGATCGAATCGGTGCGCAACTGGCTCGGAGGTGCGGCGAGCCATGAAGAATCCGATGGCGTCGCTGACGACAATGTCGTGACGAAGCTGGCGTGCAGTCTGTACGGCGAGGTGCGACAGGTGGTGCCTTCGCCGGGAACGTGGTTTGCCGATCTGATGGGCGGTCCGTTCGAGGGGACTCACTTTTGCAACTTCGCGCCCACGCCCGGCGCAGTGGAACGACTCGTCCGCGCCGGCGTGGAGGTGGGTGCGACGTCGGCCGACGCGCCCGTCCAACTCCTGCGGTGGCCGAATCATCCGTTCTTTGTGGCGACGCTCTTTCAACCGCACATCGGTGCGCTCGCCGGTTCGCCTGTTCACCCGCTGATTACGGCGTTCGTCGACGCGGCTGCAGGTCAGCGGTGAGTGACGCATTCAGGGATTTTCCCGGCCTGAGCAGGCGTTCTAGTTAACCATTCTGGTGTCAGACACCAGAACGGTTAACTGCTGAGGCACGGTCCCGGGCCCGCAGTGACGTATCGCCGTTGACCATCGCCGACATGTGCAGGGCGGGACGAACCGACGACATTTGTTGCTCTGAGCAGGGGTTCGAGTTAACCATTCTGGTGCCAGGCACCAGAATGGTTAACTGCTCGACGCCGCAGAGAACGGGCTCCAGCGGCCCTTGACCGGTACGCTGATCAGCGTGAAATTCGAGAAATGGCAAGGCCTCGGCAACAACTACCTGATCGTGCGACGCGACGACTGGGAACTGCCGCTCACCCCGACGCGAGCGGAGCTCATTTGCGACCGCAACTTCGGTGTCGGCGGTGACGGCATCCTCGAAGTCGACTTCGAAACCGGCACCCCGCGCATGACCGTCTGGAACCCCGACGGCAGCCACGCCGAGAACTGCGGCAACGGCATCCGCATGGTCACCCGGCACCTCATCCTCCACGGCGACATCGACGGCGGTGGGACGGTTCTGACCGGTGGCGGTCCAGTGACCGTGACCGAGCTGGCGGACCAACGCGTCCAGGTGGGGATGGGGCAGGCCGTGTTCCCGGACGGCGAAGGACGCGAAACACTCGCCACCACCGGCGGCGACGTCGAGTTCGCCTTCGTCACCACCGGCAACCCGCACGCGATCATTGAACACGCCGATCCGGAGAGCGTCGTCCAAACGCTCGGCCCGGAAATCGAAGTGGCGCCGCGGTTTCCCAACCGCACGAACGTCGAGTTCATCCGAGCCGACGGCCCGTCCGAGCTCACCATGCGCGTTTGGGAACGCGGCGTGGGAGAGACCATGGCGTGCGGAACCGGCGCCTGTGCCTCGGCCGTCGCCGCGGTCCGCCTGTCCGGGCTCGTGAGCCCCGTGACGGTGCATCTCGCCGGAGGCGATCTCGAAATCGCCGTCGCCGACGATCTGGATGTCACGATGACCGGCCCCGCCGAACTGATCTACGCTGGCGAACTGTCGCCCGCGCTTCGCGAACAATTGGAGACCCGCTGAGTATGAGCACCCCGAAAGCCGCCGCCCGCCTGCAGAAGCTGCCGCCCTACCTGTTCGCGCAGCTCGAGAAGAAGATCTCCGACAAGCGCGCTGCAGGCGTCGACGTCATCTCGCTCGGCATCGGCGACCCGGACACGCCCACCCCGGAGCTCGTGGTGCGCGCGATGCAGGAGCACGTCGCCAACCCCAACACCCATCAGTATCCGTCAAACCGCGGCCGCGACAGTTTCCGCGAAGGCATCGCGGCGTTCTACGCCTCCCGGTTCGGTGTGGAGCTCGATCCGGCGACGGAGATCATTCCGGCCCTCGGCGCCAAGGAAGCGATCGCCAACATCAACCTGGCGTTCTTGGATCCCGGTGACGTGGTGCTGGCAAGCGATCCCGGCTACCCGGTGTACACCAACGGTCCGATCATCGCTGGCGCCGAGCCGGTCCCCATGCCGCTCGTGCCGGAGCTCGGGTTCCAGCCGGATCTGAATGCCATCCCGGCCGACGTGGCCGACCGGGCCAAGCTGCTGTACGTCAACTACCCGAACAATCCGACCGGCGCGGTCATCGAAGACGACTTCTTCGCCCGACTGGTCGCGTTCGCCACCAAGCACGACATCATCGTGGTGCATGACAACGCCTACTCGGAGATCACCTTCGACGGCTACCGCGCCCCGTCGTTCCTTGAGACCCCGGGCGCCAAGGAGATCGGCATCGAGGTGTTCTCGCTGTCGAAGACCTACAACATGACCGGTTGGCGGTCGGGTGCGGTCGTCGGCAACGCGGATCTGGTCGCCGCCTACTGGCAGCTCAAGACCAACATCGACAGCGGCATGTTCGAAGCCATCCAGGAGGCGAGCATCGCCGCGCTCGCAAGCGACCAGTCGTCGGTGGCACAGATGTGCGAGATCTACCGTCGCCGCCGCGACGTGCTGGTGGACGCACTTCGCGCCATCGGCATGGAGGTCAACGCGCCGAAGGGCACGATCTACCTGTGGACCCGCGTGCCCGACGGCCACACATCCGCGTCGTTCGCGGAGTTGGTGCTCGAGGAGGCTGCGGTCGTGATCTCGCCCGGCGCCGCGTACGGCCCAAGCGGCGAAGGGTTCGTCCGTATGAGCCTCACGGTCGACGATGCACGCCTGAACGAAGCGGCCGAACGCATCGCGAAGCTCATCAAGTGAGCGATCTGCCGGTTCGGCGTCTGCGCCCGGACGCCCAGCTTCCACGCCGGGCGCATCCGGGCGACGCAGGACTGGACCTGTTCGCCGCGGAGGGCTGCACAATCGATCCCGGCGGGTCCGCGGCGGTCCCAACGGGAGTCGCCGTCGCGATCACCCCGGGGTGGGCCGGTCTCGTCGTGCCGCGCTCCGGCCTGGCGCGCAAGTACGGCGTCACCGTCGCGAACGCTCCCGGTCTGATCGACGCCGGCTACCGCGGCGAGCTCGTTGTGCTCCTGGTCAACCACGGTCCCGACGCGTTCACGGTCGAGGTGGGGGAGCGTGTCGCACAGCTCGTCCTCACGCCGGTCGGTCTGATCGATCCGCACGAGGTCGCGGAACTGCCGAGTTCGGACGGCAGGGGCGAGGACGGCTTCGGCTCCACGGGACGCTAGAACCGTCGGTGTGCCCTTCAGTTGTCGGTACCCATGGGCTCACCGAGTTGCTCCCGCCGTCGCGCCATGAGCGCAGGGGGCAGGTCGCGCCAGTCGATGTCAAGGAGCGACGCCTCCATGGCCCAGAGCAGGTTCAGCGACGGCGAGTGGGTGGTCTCGGCGCGCAGCCGGATGAACGCCGCAAGCGCACCGATGTCGGCCAGGTCGTCGGCCGTATGAACATCGATCGAGCGCAACATGCGTGCGCTCGCCGGACCCAGGTTGCGCATCCGTTCCACCGGCAGCCCCGATGGAAGCTCACCGGACCGGTCCGGGTGCCTGTTCACCGCGTCGGTTCCTCGAAGGTGACCTCGAACATCGTCGGCCACAGCTTGCCGGTCAGCAGGAACCGCCGGGTCGCCGGCAAGTAGGCGATGCCGTTGAGCACCGCGTCGGGGTCATCCGGACGGGACACCGGCAGGTTCGACGCGTCGATAACCGCCGACACGCGGCCGCTCTTTTCGATCCGCAGGATCTGGTTGGTCTTCCACACGTTTGCGTACACCTGATCACCGACGCACTCGAGCTCGTTCAGCTGATCGACCGGGGTGCCCTCCAAGGTCACACGAACCGTGGATCGGGCAGCAAACGACGCCCGGTCACGCACCGTAAGTGTGTCCGACCCGTTGCTCATCACCCACCCGTCGCCCGACAGGCAAAGGCCCCATCCCTCGCCGTCGTAGCGATAGGTGCCGAGCGGTTTCAGGTCCGCGCGTGAGGAGATGTACGCGACGCCGTCCTTCCATGTCAGTTGGACGATCCGATCGCCGTCGATGCCGATCCCTTCGGCGAAGATCGGCGCCGGGTAGGTCCGACGGGCGGTCTCCTTGCCCGATGCCAACGCGACTGCACGCAGGTTGCTCGTCCCTTCGCGCCCGCTCGACTCGTACAGCAGGTCCCCGGCGACCTGCAGACCCTCGGTGAACGCGAGTTCGTCATGTGGACGCGTCGCATGCACCGTGGCCACCAGATGTTCAACATCCGTCGACCCGCCGCAGCCGGAGAGGATCAGCAGACCGACGAGGGCGCTAGCGGTTCGGCTGGCGCGTCCGCACGATTGCGGCAGCATGCGCCGCCTCCTCGAGGTGGTCGTCAAGTGGTTCCAGCACCGGTCGCGAGCCTGTTGCGTACTCGAGCGCCCACGCGATCAACAGATCGGCGAGCCACGGATTCTTTGGCAGCAACGGTCCGTGCAGGTAGGTGCCGATCGCGTGCTTGGTGACGGCGCCCTCGAAACCGTCCTTGCCGTTGTTGCCGTGTCCTGAGGTCACGACGCCAAGCGGAGACGAGCCGACACCCAACCGCGTGCGGCCTGCGTGGTTTTCAAAGCCCACGACGGTGTGGGTCTGGCCGTCCAGGCGCGCCTCGATCACCACGTCACCGATCAACCGCGGCGGCCCGCCGGCGACGGTGTCCGCATCGAGCACAGAGATGCCATCCATGCGCGTGCCGTCGACACCGGTGTACCCGTGGCCGGCCAACTGGTAGCCGCCGCACACGGCGAGCAGGCACGCGCCGTCGTCGACAAGCCCACGCAACGTCGTTCCCTTGTCCCCACGCAGGTCATCCGCAACGGCGAGCTGGTCGCGATCCTGACCGCCGCCCAGGTAGTACAGGTGCGCGTCCGTCGGGACCGGATCGCCGATCCCAACCTCGATCACCTCGACGCCGAGCCCACGCCAGGATGTGCGTCGGTCGAACACGGCGATGTTGCCGCGGTCCGCATAGATGTTGAGCTCCCGCGGGTACAGGTGTGCCAGTCGGAACGTGCTCACTCGGCCACCGCACAGCGAAAGATCTGCCGCTCACTGGACTCCTCGAGCGGCGATCCGTCGAAGTCTCCGTAGACGGCGTTCACCTGCATGCCGGCGTCGGCCAGCAGTTCCCACAGCTCCGTGGGCGAGTACAGGTGCACCGTGTGCGGCCGCTCGTAGTGTGCACTGCCATCCGGTCCCATCTCGTCGATCAGCAGCGTAAAACGGACCGTGCCGGTCTCGACCTCCACCTCATCGAATCGGGCGTGGTGGATGAGTGTGCGCCCGTCATCGGTGTGATGGGTCGCAGTGGCATGCAGGGTGCCGATGCTCTGCGCCAACGCCGCCAGATCGGCCGCGATGACGTCGAAGACGAACTCGCTCTCCGGCATGAGGTGCCGGTGGATCGCGCGGAGCGCGCTCACCTGGTCGTCGCGGGTCAGAAAGACCTGCAGCGTGTTCATCGGCAGCAGCACGAGGGGGAAGCGCTCATCCAGATCCAAGGTACGAAGATCGGCACACACCGCCCGGATGTTTGCAGAGACGCCCGCCAACGCGGCAGCGTCGACGATCTGCCGGACCATCTGCGGATCACTGTCGACGGCAACGACGCGATGGCCGAGCGACGCCAGGTGCAGGCTGACCCGTCCCGCCGCAGCACCGAGATCCAGGATCGGGCCATCCACACCGTCGGCGAGAAGGGACCACATTTCCAGGTCGTCGCGGTAGTGGGCGTGTTCGATGGCGAATCGGTCGGCCGGAGTCCCTTCAGCGGTCACGCCAGAACTCCTGTGCCACGCCTCGCGCCACCAGCACCTCGCGAAGTCCGAGCATCGCCGTGTAAGTGGGAAGCGCATACAGCGGACGCCCGTCGGCGGTGCCCGCGAGTGCGGTGTCAAGCGCGTCGGCGGTTGGTGGGACCACGCGCATCCGCGAATCGTCGAGGCCGGCGTAGCGAAAGCGCAGTGCCAGATCATGGGCACGGTCACCGGCGATGGTGAGCGTACGAATGCGCGGCAACAGGGGTTCGTAGTCGACGTCCCAGATCCAAGACACGTCGCGGCCGTCGGCTGTGCGGTCGTTCAGGAACAGCACCAGGTCGAGCGGCTCGGGATCGAGTTCCAGTGTGCGGACGATCTCGTTGGCGCCGGCCGGGTTCTTGATGAGCAGCAGGACAAGCTCGCGCCCCGTGATGGTCAGCCGTTCGGAGCGTCCGAATGCCGCCTGGCTTGACTGCAGCGCCTGACCGATTCTGGTGACGGGAACCCCGAGGGTCAGGGCGGCCGCGGCGGCGGCGGTCGCGTTGTACGCGTTGTGCAATCCGGGGAGGGCCAGCCCACGCACCGCAATCGGCCCGCCAGGGGTCGCGATGTCTACATCGATCGTGTCCAGCCCGTGCAATGTGACCGCCGAGGCTGCAATCGACGGTGTTGGTCGCCGCCACCCGCATGCGTCACAGTGCCAGTGCCCGAGGTGACCGACGAGCACGGCGTCATAGATGAGCGGCTCACCGCAGCGTCGACAGCGTCGCGCGTCCGCGGCATGCGGCAGTTCTGTGAGTGCACGCGAGGTGTCGTCGATACCGAACCACACGATGTTGGGATGCGCGTCACCCAAATGCGCCACGGCCGGATCATCCGCGTTCAGCACGACGATGGTGCTCGGTGGGAGTCCCTGCAGCATCCCAAGCCACCGCTCGGAGATGTGCTCCAGCTCGCCGTAGCGGTCCAGCTGGTCACGAAACAGGTTCATCAACAGCACGACGCGTGGCGCAAGCTGGTCGGCGATCGCGGGAAGAGCGGCCTCGTCGACTTCGAAGACGCCGAGTGCCGGCACCAGCGGATGCGCCGGCGCGGCGAGAAGCGCACTCGCGACGCCCGACATCAGGTTGGCGCCGCTCGGGTTGGTCACCAGGGTGCGGCCGTCGCTTCGCAGGCACGACACGATCAGGCGTGCCGTCGTGGTCTTGCCGTTGGTGGCCGAGATCACGAGCGCGCCATCGGTCAGCTTGCAGCGCATCGAGCGGACGGCCTGAGGCCGCCACTTGG
Source organism: uncultured Actinomycetes bacterium (assembly GCA_937871165.1). Taxonomy (GTDB): domain Bacteria; phylum Actinomycetota; class Thermoleophilia; order Miltoncostaeales; family Miltoncostaeaceae; genus CALMEC01. The sequence goes on along the minus strand of CALMXK010000089.1, from coordinate 16,160 downwards.
TGATGAGTGCCCCGGGCAACGTGGTGCCGCCGCCGCGGCCGAGGCGTCGCGAGAGCCAGCCGGCGGCGGTGGCGATCGTGTTGGCCGGGTGCTGCACCGTGTCGGCTAGACGACGTCGGGCAGTCGGCGAGCGCCATCCGGATAGCCGACAAGCACGTCCGCCGGGTCCACCACGAACAGGCCGTGGTCGACGACGCCCGGGGTCGACCAGGCACGATCTGCAACCGCGACCCAATCCTCCCCGGCGGGAACGCACAGATCGATGAGGATCAACCCGTCGTCGCTCGGGTTCTCGCGCCGTGCAGGGGTCAGGTCGGCGAGTTGCTTGGTGACCCGATCCGCAGCGAACGGCAGCACGGCGATCGGGAGCAGTCCCCAGGCGTCGAGCGTGTCGCCGAGTTTGGTCTCGTCCACCAGCACGACGAACCGTTTGGCGGCCTCTGCCACCAGGCGTTCCCGCACCATCGCTCCGCCGGCGCCCTTGACGATCAGGCCGTTGCGTGTCACGCAGTCGGCCCCGTCGAAGGCGATGTCGAGGTCGTCACGCAGTGCGGTGACTTCGATGCCCACCTCGTGGGCAAGCGCCTCGCTGCCGTATGACGTGGGCACTCCGGCGCATGACAGCCCATCGGCGACGCGCGCACCAAGCGCCCGGATGGCTGCCGCGGCCGATCGGCCCGTTCCAAGTCCGACGGTCATGCCGTCGGTGATCTGGGCGGCAACCGCAAGACCCGCTGCTTGCCATGCCGCGCTACGCTGCTCGTCGTTCACACAGGAAAGGCTAGGGGAGATGGCTGACGTCATGGATGCTGGTCCAGGGATCACGATCATCGACACCCTGCTCGGGGGACACACCGGCATGACCGCCGCCTATCTGATGGAGGGTGACGGACCAACGCTTGTGGAGACCGGGTCCCAGACGTCGGCCGATGTGGTGATCGACGCCCTTCGGAATCTGGGGATCGGACCGAACGATCTGCGCCAGATCGTGCTGACCCACATCCACCTGGATCACTGTGGGGGCGTGGGCGATGTGGCAGCGGCATTCCCGTCGGCAACCGTGGTCGTGCATCGGCGTGGAGCGAAGCATCTGGCGGAGCCTGAACGCCTGTTGGAGTCGTCATTTGCGGTGTACGGCGATCTTGCGCCGCTGTACGGGGGGCTCACCCCGGTGCCGAAGGAGCGCATCGTGGCGGTCGAGGAAGGCTCCCGCATCGACCTCGGCGGCGGCCATTTCTTCGATGTGATGGATGCGCCGGGGCACGCACGCCACCAGATGGCGCTCATCGACAGCGATCACGGTCGGATCTTCACCGGCGACGCACTCGGTGTGCGGTTCCCTGGTTCGGAGATCTACCCGACGGTTCCGCCGCCGGATTTCGACATCGACATGGCACTCACGACCCTCGCGCGGATCGCTGAACGCAAGGCGACCAAGCTGCTTCTGCCACATTTCGGGCCGATCGACGATCCCGAGACTGCCATCGAGGTGGCGGGCGAACGCCAGCGCATCATTTCGGAGGCCGCGCTTGAGGGATGGAGTGAGGCCGGCGAGCACGGCGTGGCCGCCGCGGTCGATCGGCGACTTCCGATGGAAGCCGTCATCACCGATGAGCCGGGCCGTGCCCGTTGGCGCGCGGTGTTGTGGGCCGACAACAACCCTCCAGGCCTTGTGGAGTGGATCAAGCTCCGCGAGGCACGGAGCACCGAGCAGCCGAGGTAACCGGGCAAGCGACGTCGTCAATGGCCAAGCGGTCTGGCGACGCATTGCTTTTGATCGCAACGGCTACGACGAACGGCCTCTCGTTCTGCGTGATTCGTGCGTGACGGCCCGCTGAGCACACCGGGGCGCCACAACGTTCGGTCGCGTTGTGCCCACGATCGCGGTACGCTCGTCCCGGACCTGGCGGGGTCGCGTTGATGCCGTCGCAAGGCCCGTGGTAGCCTGCGTTCGTTCTGGTGAAACCCGCGGAGGATCAAAGGCACGATGGCGCATCACACTGGTGAGAAGAACGACCTCTCGGTCAGCTGGCCATTCACCCTTGGCGCGTTGTTCGTCACGGGCGCCCTCGTGTGGTTCTGTCTCGGATTTGCGCTCCATGACCGCAAGTCGATCGACGAGAACATCAAGGTTGAGGGCCCGACATCGTTGCCTCACCATCTGCCGATCTTCTGGTACCTGCTCCTCGTCGCCGCCGTCTTGATCGTCGGTGGCGCGATCTTCAACGTCATGCGCCGCCAGAAGCGGCTCGTGGCGAGCCGGTAGTTCCGCCGGGGGTCGTGTGAACGCCCCTGAATGGCGCAAAGGTCGATTGCTGGTTGCATCACCCCAGCTTCTCGACCCGAACTTCCACCGAACCGTGGTGCTCGTGCTCGAGCATTCGCAGGAGGGTGCGCTCGGCGTCATCCTGAACCGACCGACCGTGATGACGGTGACCGACGCGTTGCCCGAGGACGTGCTGGCAGCCTTCGTCGGGGACGAAGCGGTGTACGAGGGCGGTCCGGTGGACCCCGAGAGCGTGATCATGATCGGCGAGTACCTGGCCGAGTTCGTCCCGTCGGAGGGCGCTATCGCGCTTGGCACGGTGCGTGTCGTGGAGCCGGACAGCGACTTCGTGACGCTCCCGGACCAGGTTCACGGGTTGCGTGTGTTTGGCGGGTATGCGGGATGGTCCGCCGGTCAGCTGGAGGAGGAGATCGAGGACGAGGCCTGGATCGACTGCGAGTGCGAACCAAGCGACATCTTCACCGCCGCTCCCGCTCGACTGTGGCATGACGTGTTGGATCGCCAGGGCGGGCAGCTGCGCCTGGTGGCACGGATGCCCGAGGACCCGTCCCTGAACTGACGCGCCTCCGCGGGTCGGCCGTTCGGCCCGCTGCAACGCAGGACGGCAAGGGCACGCCGTCCCTTCGAACCGGCCGATACCCGTATCCGCATGGCTCGTTCCGGTCCGGTTGATGCCGATCTGATCTGCGTTCGTGGCGGTCGGCGCTGACCTTCAAACTCGCCAAGTGGCCAATTCCGCCGACGATCGGCACCTGGCCGTCTCACGGTCGCTCAGGGCCGGCGTCGACCATGAGAGACGCGCCAAATGGCCAATTCGTTCGGGGAGAAGCCCGCTGCCAGGCCCGGGACTCGGTGCGACGGCAGCGGGAATGGTCAAGTGGCCAATTCAGCTGACAACCGAACCCCGGACGCCGACTTCGACGAAAACGGCCAAGTGGCCAATTCCGCCGATCGCCCGGACGCCTCGACGTGCCGATGGAGCCGCACAGGTTCACCGCCCACGAAGTCGGTCAAATGGCCAATTGGCCACTTGACCATTTCCCGCCGGGCACACGCGGCTGGGATCGTCGTCGTGCGCTGCCGTGGTGGGCCGAGACACCTCCTCGAGCGAGCCGATCCCAAGATCTGCCAAGTGGCCAATTCGGGTCGCCCCCGACCGTGACAGTGCATGGACTGGATGACATCACGCCGAGGCGACAGCCCGTAATTGGCCACTCGGCGACGGTGGCCGTCACCCCAACGAAAAGGGGCGCCAATGGCGCCCCTCCGTACAACGCTGACTGTGTCGCCGCGACTACTGCAGGCGTGCTGAATCGGCCATGCTCGCAAGCTTTTGCAGCGACTGATGCTCAACCTGGCGAATGCGCTCACGTGTGACGTTGAACATGCGACCGAGCTCGTCGAGCGTGCGGGGCTTCTCACCACCCAGGCCGTAGCGCAGCTCGAGCACGCGGCGCTCGCGGTAGGACAGCTGATCGAGCAGATCGCTGAGTGCCTCGTGACGAAGGGCGGTCTCCGCCGCCATTTCCGGCGCGACGCTGTTCTCATCGGCAAGGAACCGAACGAACTCTGCTTCTTCATCCTCACCGACCGGCTTCTCAAGGGAGACGATCGGCTGGGCGCTGCGCAGAATGTCCTCAACCTCTTCCGGCGGCAGGCCCGTGGCCTCACCGAGTTCCTCGACCGTGGGCTCACGACCAAGCTGACCAATCAGGACGCGCTCGGCGCGACTGATCTGGTTGAGCTTCTCCACCACATGCACCGGGATACGGATCGTGCGACCCTTGTCGGCCAGTGCACGGGTGACGGCCTGGCGGATCCACCAGGTGGCATATGTCGAAAACTTGAATCCGCGGCGCCAGTCGAACTTCTCGACGGCACGAACAAGTCCGAGGGTGCCTTCCTGAATCAGGTCGAGGAAGGGGAGACCACGACCGCGATAGGCCTTCGCGATCGAGACCACAAGGCGAAGGTTCGCTTCCACCATCTGCCGCTTGGCCTCGGGGTCGCCGGCCTCGATGCGCTTTGCCAGGCTGACTTCCTGGGCGGCGGTGAGGAGTGGGACCCGACCGATGTCTTTGAGAAACAGCTGCAGGGCGTCGGTGGTCTGTTCCACCGCAGGGTGGTGGCGACGGTTTCGCTCAGCTTCGTCCAGCTCAGCGGTGCGAGCCCGCGCTTCGATGGCATCGACGATGTCGACTCCGAGCTCGTCCAGGTGCTGGTACAGCTCCGCCTGTGACGACGCATCCACGTTGATGGCGTCGAGCGCTTCTCCAACCTCTTCGACGCTGAGGAAGCCAAGTTCCGTTCCGCGTGCGATGAGTGCCTGGAGTTCGCCTTCGTCAATCAGCTCTTGGAGGCCCGTGGCGTCCATCCTTTACTCGTCGTTCCGGCCGTGACCCACGCTGACGCGCGCGTCGCGAACCGCGGTCCTTCGGAGCACGGGTGTCCAGCCCGTACGGTGAGCCCCGATGGTGTGGATGGGCAGTTTAGACCCCTTTTCCTGCGAGGTACAGGGTAAACGCCTCATGAATCTGCGAAATAGTGGCAACATCGCGCGCGCAATTCGTGTCGCGAACATCGCGCGACCAGCCCTCCAATGCCGCTGACCGACCAGAAAGGTACGATTACGGTGCTACTTGCGACCGATACGGGGGAGTGATGGCAACTGCTGGTCAGCGCGATGACCGGGCCGAAGGGCCTGCCGGATGGATGATGTTGCTCGGCCTGATGGTGCTGGCCCTCGTCATCGCATGGTCGGCAAAGGGATGTGGCTCCTCTGATCCGAACACGTCGGCGGCCCCGTCCGTCACCACGACGAGCACATCAACAGGCTCAACGAGCGCGAACGCCGGCCAGAATGTCGTGACGGAGATCAACACGACAATCACCAAAAGCGGCGGCATCCAGTTCCAGACCGCGTCCGCAGAGTTGACGAACGCCAGCATGGGAACGCTCGACGATGTCGCGCGCATCCTCAGCCGCAATGCGACAGTCAATGTGCTGATCAAAGGTCACACCGACAGGCAGGGCAACGCGGACACGAACCTCTCGCTCAGCCAACGACGCGCCAACAAGGTGAAGGATTACCTCATCAGCAAGGGCATCGCGTCATCGCGCATGAAGGCGCAGGGTTTCGGAGAAAATGAACCCCTCGTTCCGAACGACACCACGAGCGAAGCCGCACGCAAGCAGAACCGTCGCGTCGAATTCCAGTTGATGAGCTAGCACCACTCCGTGGCGCTGCTCGTCGCTTGCGTCATCGCGTTCACGCGTCTGGATGGCACTGCACGTTGGCTGACGATCGCCGCGGGTGCGGCCATCGAAGGCGTCGAGGCCATGGCAATGATCTGGTGGAGCCGCCGCGGCAAACCGCACGTCGGGCGTGAGAGCCTGATCGGGGTCGTCGGCGTGACTGCAACCGCGTGCCGACCGGTCGGACGCGTCCGCATTCATGGGGAGAACTGGTCTGCGCGATGTTCCGCGGGATGTGATGCCGGTGTGCAGGTGCGCGTCGTGAGCATCACCGGGCTGGAGTTGGAGGTCATACCGGTCGCTCACAGCCCCGGTGGCGGCTTATGACGCCAGGCTGAGTTGCATCGGCGCTCCGTCTGCATTCGCGATCGCAAGCGCGTTGATGAGACGCTCGGCGATGTCGGACTGCTCGGCCAAATGATCGATCACCTCGGCCGAGCGAGCGTCACAGGGGCCACCGACGGCCGCGATATGAACCCCGTTGGCACGCAACTGTTCGGCGATCACGGCGAGACCCGCCAACCGCATCAGCACGCCGCGCGGTGTCGCGCCGCCATGGGTGATGCGCGTCAACAGACGGGGCGAGCATCCGACGACGCGGGCGATCGTCAGCGTGTCGAGTCCCGCGGAGAGGAGCCGGTCGCGAAGTGTGCGCGGACCGTCGCAGACCTGTGCAAACAGGCGCAGTGCGAAGACTTGGGCTGGGCTTGGAGCTGTCTGTTCGTCGGCCATCACGACACCCCTTGGTTCGTCGTTCATCGTGTTCGAATGCTACCGAACACATGTTCGGTCTTCAAGTGACGACACCTGCAGGACCCGTCACACACGCGAACGGCCGCTGCCACGGCATCCGCGGTCCCGAACGAGCCACAGCGTCAGCGCCAACACGGGAGGCCTGAGCTCGCCGGCGGCCGCACGGCATTCCATGCGACGACCCCGGGTCCTGACGCGACACCGTGGATTCCGCACCAAACGACTGCGATCGGAGGCCACGAGGCGTGCCATGACACGGACCACATCAGAACAGTGGGCGCCTCGAGGCCACAACAGGACCAACAGCGCCTCATGCCGCCTTCGCCCCGTCAACGCACGCAAACTGCAGTTATGTTCTGACGATCTCGATTGGGATGCATCCAGTTCTGGCGCGGCTCCACCCCTCAAACAGAGAGCGGTCCCCAGAGCGAAACCGACCCGACTGCCCGCTATGGCCTCCTAGAACGGCGCCAATCCAGGGTGGTCGATACGCAATCACCGAAATTGTGGACATGCATCTTCCATATCCGCGACCAGATTCCGCGCGAACCACCCCGACAATTGTTTCCGCGGAAGCGATTCCCGATAAAGACTTCGTGAGTCGCTGCCGATAGGCCCCTCCAGTTGACCCCTGTAGGCCAGCCTCCCAAATGGAGGGGTTCCATCGTGACTGCGTTGCCGAAACGAATCGTCACAGCACTCTGTGCTGCCTTGAGCGCCCTTGCCCTGGGCTGCGGCGATGCGGGCACGCCGCCGTCCGTTCGCACGGACGGATCCGGCGCCGTACAGGCGGAGTACGTCAGCCCGACACGCCTGCCGGAGACACCCACGCTGCACGACCCGATCGGTGCTCGCGCCGACGTGCAACTGGACGAATGCCCAACCACGCGCGGCGAAGCCACCGCACGAGGCGTCGTCACCAACAGCACGGATGAGACGACCGACTATGCGATCACGGTCAGTTGGATCAACGACCGATCCGACGTGATGGCACGCGCCGTCACGGTCGTACACGCCCTCAAGCCGCATGAGCGGCGTCCCTGGACCGCGACCGCATCAGTGTCGAGCGCAACGTCCACCTGCACAGTCTTCGCCGAGCGCGAGGGCCAACCCGGAGCAACACGATCATGAGCAGTCCACACCGCACCGTCCGCCACGCACTTGCCGCGGCAGCCATCGTCTCCGGTGCCGTCGTTGCGCAGGCAAACGCCTTCGACCTGGGGTCGGTGACCCCGACGACTCCGGGCACCACCATCGTCCTGCCAAGTGGCGCAACCGTCACCGCCACCGCCACCGGTGCGACGACGATCTCCTCACCGGCCGAAGCCCTTTCGGCACGCGGCGCGGTGAACGCCAACTTCAGCCCCCAGATCAATGCGACCACCGTTTCGCTGCGGCCCCTGGTCAGCGCCGCAAGCTGTGGAACCGTTTCAGCGGGCGCGACCAAGATCTGCAGTGGCCTCGGGACGGTCACGTTGACGTTCAGCCAACCGGTCCGCAACCCCACGCTGCACATCGCCGGACTCGGAGCCGCACTGGTCTCCGGCAGCAACGCGATCCTGTTCTCAGCCGCGGGCAGCATCGCCAGCACACCCGCCGGTGCGACACTTGGCCCGGCACTCCCCGGTTCCACCAACCTCCAGACCGTCGGCAACGATTTCCGCGTCATCAACGACAGCGTCAACACCAGCTGCGCCACTGTCGGGATCGCGGCAGCCACGTCCGGGTGCGGATCCTTCAAGGTCAACGGCACGGTGACGTCGCTCAGGTTCACCATGAACATTCGGTTGATGGTGAAGTCCGGATCCCTCACCGTCGTCTCGGCCAATGCCGACGCGTTCAACCTGACGGTCACGATCCCCCAGGACCAGGGCGACGCCCCGGCGAGCTATGACGGAACCCAGGCGCCGACCCACGACATCAGCGACCTGACGCTCGGAGCGACCATCGACGAGGACGCGACGACCGCCGCGAACCCCACCACGGCAGCAGCCGCAGTCGCCGCGGCAGGCAATCCGAACCCGCCGAATGGCGACGGCGCGGACGAAGACGCACTGACCACCTGGCCCACATTGACCACCGCAATGGCGGGATCCACCTACAGCGTGGACGTACCGGTCAGCGGTCTCAGCGCAGCCGCTCGCCTGTGCGGCTGGATCGACTTCGATCGCAGCGGCGCGTTCGACGCCGCCGAGATGGCATGCGCCACGGCAGCGCCGGGTGCGTCCAGCGCGCCCCTGACGTGGAACGTCCCGACCGCGACCGCGGCGGGACGCCTGTACACCCGCCTGCGGCTCAGTTACAACAGTGCACACGCACAGGCAGCCACCGGTCGCGCCGACTCCGGCGAGGTCGAGGACTCCATGATCGCGATGATGCCGACCGTCACGGTCGAAAAGACCCTGGTGAACGGCGGGTCCGACACCTTCAACCTGGCGATCAACGGCGCGACGAAGGCGACGGCGATCGGCGACGGTGGCACCACCGGCACCCAGACGCTCTTTCACGAGGCCATCTTCGGCACCCCGGCCATCAGCGTGGCCGCCGACGTGGCCGCCGCGGCCATTCCCCTCACGCTGAGTGAATCGGCCACCACCGGAAACACCTACGCCTACACCAGCACCTCCCGCTGCGTGGACGGCACCGGCGCCACCGTGCTCTCGGGCACCGGGACCACAACGAGTGTGTCCATCCCCCGCTCCAGCGGCACGAACGCTCAGCAGCAGAACATCACGTGCACATTCACGAACACCGCCAAACCGGCGGCCGTCAGCGTGGACAAGCAAGCCGGAGCCGTCACCGACGTGGACGGCAACGGCACCGATGTCGGCGACCGGGTCACCTACACGTTCGTCGTCACCAACACGGGAGGAGCCCCGCTCACGAGCGTCTCCGTCAGCGACCCGAAGCTCGCGGGCGCCTCCCCCGCCGTCACGATCAGCTGCCCGACATCCGCCTTGGCGATCGGTGCGTCGATGACCTGCACCGCATCGGGTCCGTACACGATGACCCAGGCCGACGTCGACGCCGGCGCGGTGACCAACACCGCCACGGCAACCGGCACGCCGCCCACCGGTCCCGCGGTGACCGGCACCGATCTCAACACGGTGCCCGTCGCATCAAACCCGTCCATCAGCGTCGACAAGACCGCGAGCTCCATCAGGGACCTCGACGGCAACGGTCCCGACGTCGGCGACACCATCACCTACGCCTTCAGTGTCACGAACACCGGCAACGTCACCTTGACCGCCGTCGCCGTCACCGACCCGCTGCTTGGCACCATCACCTGTCCCACGACCACCCTCGCGCCCGGCCAGACGTCGGCCTGCACACCGATCGTCTACACCATCACTGCGGCGGACGTCACCGCGCGAGTGCGAAACAACACCGCCACCGTGAGCGGCCGTCCGCCGGTGGGAAGCGCGGTGGCAAACACCGATACCACGAGCACACCGATCATCCCCGTGCCGGGCATCGCCCTCGACAAGAGCGCCGGTTCAATCAACGATTTGGACTCCAACGGCTCGGATGCCGGCGACACGATCCAGTACTCGTTCACCGTCACCAACACCGGCACGACCACGCTCGCATCGGTCGCTGTCAGCGATCCGAAGGTGGGCACGGTCACCTGCCCCAAAACAACCCTTGCCGCCGGCGAATCGATGACCTGTACGCCGGTGACCTACACGATCCTCGCCGCCGATGTGACCACCGGATACGTGACCAACGATGCGTCCACCACAGGCACGCCGCCGTCGGGAAGCCCGGTCACCGGCACCGATTCGACGACGACCTCCATCACGCCGACCCCCAACATCTCGGTGGACAAGCAGGCGTCGGCAATCGACGATGTCGACGCCAACGGCCCTGATCCCGGCGATCAGATCACCTACACCTTCGTCGTCACCAACACCGGCGGATCGAACCTGAGCACCATCGCGGTGGCCGATGCCATGCTGGCGTCAGCGACGCCGTCCATCACGATCACCTGCACGGGTGGGGTCTTGCAGCCGGGTGAGTCGGTCACCTGTACCGCCCCCGCCTACACGCTGACCACGGCCGACCTCAACCGTGGCCGCGTGGACAACTCCGCCACGGCCAGCGGCAAGAATGGCGCAACGACCGTCGAGGACACCGACACGACGTCCACACCGATCACGCGGACCCCGGGAATCACAGTGGACAAAACGGCCGGCGCGGTGACCGACCTGGACGGCAACGGCCAGGACGCGGGCGACACCATCACGTATGGATTCACCGTCACCAACACCGGCAACGTGACCGTCACCGGTGTCGCCGTCACCGACGTGCTGCTCGGCGCGGTCACCTGCCCGGACACGTCGCTTGACGCGGGCGAGTCGATGACGTGCACCCCGGTCGACTACACCCTCGTGCAGGGTGATGTGAACACCGGCTCGCGGACGAACACGGCGAGCGTCACCGGCACACCGCCGAGCGGCGCCAACGTGAGCGACACCGACTCCACGATCACCACGATCACCGGGACCCCGTCGATCGCAATCGACAAGACGGCGAGCGCAATCGCCGATCTGGACGCCAACGGTCCCGACGCCGGCGACACCGTCACCTTCGGATTCACCGTCACCAACACCGGCACGGTCACGTTGACCGGCGTCTCGGTCACCGACCCCACGCTCGGCGCCGTCACGTGCCCCAAGACCACACTGCTTCCCGGTGAGGTCATGACCTGCACGTCGCTCGTCTCGACGCTGACACAGGCGGTCGTCAACTCCGGCACCCTCGCAAATACCGCGACTGCGGGAGGAAACTCCCCGACGGGCGCCGCGGTGAGCGACTCCGACAGCACCACCACGACCATTCCGTCGACACCCTCGGTCACCATCGACAAGCAGGCGAGCGCGATCGCTGATCTGGACGCCAACGGCCCGGATGCCGGCGACCGCATCACCTACACCTTCGTCATCAAGAACACCGGCAACGTCACGCTGAGCGCCGCCACGGTCACCGACCCGATGTTCAGCGCCGTCACCTGCCCCACCACGCCGCTCGCACCGGGCGCCTCGGTGTCGTGCGCGGCGGTCGCTCACACACTCACCCAGGAGGAGGTCGACGCCGGAGCGCTTACCAACATGGCATCCGTCGAAATGACGCCCCCGACTGGGCAGGCCGTCACCAACGTCGACTCGACGACGACCACCATCGCATCGTCGCCGGCGATCGCCGTGGACAAGCAGGCGGGCGCCGTGGCGGATCTCGACGGCAACGGCCGTGACGCGGGCGACACCATCACGTACACCTTCATCGTGACCAACACGGGCAATGTGACGCTCGGCGCCGTTGGTGTGAGCGACGCCAAGATCGGTACGGTCACCTGTCCGGCAACGAGTCTCACAGCCGGCGCGTCGATGACCTGTACCGCCGCCGCGTACACCCTCACACAAGCGGACGTCGACGCCGGCGCGGTCAACAACACCGCGTTTGCCGGAGGGTCCTCGCCCACCGGCACGGCCGTCAGCGCGAGCGACTCCACCAGCACGGCCATCGTCTCAGGCCCGAACCTCACGCTGACCAAGACGGCGAGCCCGGTCAACGACCTGGATGTCAACGGCCACGACGTCGGCGACCAGGTGACCTACACCTTCGTCGTCAAGAACACCGGCAACGTCACCCTGTCGGCGATCGCACTCAGCGACCCGCTGCTCGGAACGGTCAGCTGCCCGAGAACGTCGCTCGCACCGGGCGCCTCGATGACCTGCACCGCGCCGGTCTACGCCCTTACCCAGACCGACGTCGACGCGGGTGTTCGCACCAACACCGCGACCGCGACGGCGACGCCACCGAGTGGCCCGGCCATCACACGCCGGGCGACCGCCGACGTCACGCTCAGCCAGTCCACCGGTCTCACCATCGACAAGACCGCCTCGGCGATCCTCGACGTCGATGTCAACGGCCAGGACGCCGGCGACCGCATCACCTACGGCTTCGTGGTGACCAACACCGGCAACGTGACACTCACCGGGCTGGCGGTGAGCGATCCGAAACTCGGAACCGTCACATGTCCACGGGCCACGCTCCTCCCGGGCGCGTCGATGACCTGCACCTCGATCAACTACACACTCACGCAGGCAGACGTGGACGCCGGCACGTTCGACAACTACGCCCGCGTGGATGCCACGCCGCCGAATGCCGCGGGCGGTGCATTCTTCGCCGACGACTCGACCTCGAACGCCATCAGCCGGATGCCGGCACTTGAGCTGACGAAGACTGCGGGCGCCATCACGGACGTCGACGGCAACGGACAGGACGCCGGCGACACCATCACATACTCCTTCGCCATCAAGAACACCGGCAACGTCACGCTTGATCCGGTCACGGTCAGCGACCCGACGGCCGGCACGGTCACGTGCCCCGCCGGTCCGCTCGCTCCCGGCGCAACCGTGCTGTGCAGCGACGCCGTCTACATCATCACCCCGGCCAACGTGGACAACGGCAAGGTCGACAACGTCGCCACGGCGACGGGCACCCCGCCGTCCGGAGCGAACGTCACGTCCATGGACGACACCTCCACGGCCGTCAACCAGGTCCCGGCGATCAGCGTTGCCAAGTCGGTGGCGTCGATTGCCGACCCCGACACCAACGGCCGTGACGCCGGCGACACGATCACCTACGCCTTCACCGTCACCAACACCGGCAACGTGTCGCTCACCGGGATCAGCGTGTCCGATCCGCTGCTCGGCACGGTCAGCTGTGCGGCCACCACGTTGGCCGCAGGCGCATCGACCAGCTGCAGCGCAGCCGACTATGTGCTCACCCAGCCCGACGTCGACAGCGGCGAGCGGACCAACAACGTCACCGTCACCGGCACCTCCCCTGCCGGCGTGGACGTTTCGGCGAGCGACAGCACAACCACCACGATCACCCCCGGACCCGCGATGGAACTCTCCAAGTCCGCGAGCGCCGTCAACGATCTGGACGGCAACGGACCGGACGAGGGCGACACGATCGACTACACGTTCACGGTGCTCAACACCGGCACCGTGACGCTGTCGGACGTGAGCGTGGTCGACCCGCTGGTTGGCGCGGTCACCTGCCCGGCGACCCCCGTGGTGCCGAACGCATCGATCGTGTGCGGCCCGGTCACCTACACGCTCACGCAGATCGACGTCAACGCCGGCACGCGTGACAACAGCGCAACCGTGCAGGCGAGTCCCCCGCTCCCTGCGTTGCCCATCACGGTGACGGACACGACCAGCACCGCGATTCCACGTACGGCCACGATCACGATTGACAAGACCGCCGGCCCGATCGTGGATGTCGACGGCAACGGCATCGACGCGGGCGACACCATCAGCTACGGCCTCACGGTGACCAACACCGGCAACGTGACGCTGACGGGCGTCGACATCACGGACCCGTTGCTCGGGACCTTCACCTGCCCGGCCACCGAGCTCGCGCCCGGCGCCGTCATGGTGTGCACACCGATCGTGTACCCGCTCAGCCAGACCGATGTGAATGACGGCGTCACTGCCAGCGCGGCAACCGTGACCGGCACCCCGCCGTTCGGACCGGACATCACCGCACGTGATGCGACGAGCACCCCCGTGCCGGCCGCTCCGCTGATGCGCGTGGCGAAGACCGCGAGCCAGGTCGACGATGGTGACGCAAACGGCGTCGACGTCGGCGACACCATCACCTACAGCTTCACGGTCTTCAACGACGGCAACGTGACGCTGTCCAACGTTGAGCTGACCGACATCATCCTGGGCACCTTGACGTGTCCGTCGTCCACCATCGACCCCTTCAGCTCGATGACCTGCACACCCGTCACCTACACGTTGGCGCAGTCGGACGTGAACGGTGGGCTGCGGATGAACAGCGCCTCGGCCACCGCCGCCGCGCCGTCGGGACAGCCGCTCGCAAGCACCGCCGAAGTGACGCGGGCACTCTCGCGCACACCGCAGATCGCGCTCGACAAGACCGCGTCCACGCTGTCGGACACCGACAGCAACGGAGCGGACGTGGGCGACAGCGTGACCTTCTCCTTCACGGTCACCAACACCGGAAACGTGTCGCTGAGCGACATCGTCCTGAACGATCCGATGACCGGACCGCTGACCTGCCCGGCCGCCACGCTGGAGCCCGGGGAGGCCATGGAGTGTTCAACGGCCACGGTGACCGTCAAAGCGGCGGACTTCGATGCCGGCGCAGTCGTCAACACTGCGACCGTCAGCGCATCGACCCCGTTCGCCACGACGGTGACCGGCTCCGATGCGACACGTACGGCCCTTCCGGCAGCACCGGTGTACGTGCGACTGGGGCTCACCTCGGATCGCACCACGGTCCGGGCCGGCAGGCGTGCGGGCTTCACCATCACGGGCACCAACACGGGGCCGACCATCGCACGCAACGTCAAGATCTGTCAGGTCGTGCCATCCGACGTCTCGGTGGTCACCATGGCGGGCGGCATGCTGAGCGGCGGGAAGATCTGCTGGACCGTCGACCTGAAACCGGGCGAGACGTTCTCACGCAAGGTTGTCTACAAGGTCGACCGCCACCGCAAATCGGGCCGAATCACGGTTCGTGGAACGCTCAACGGCGCACGGGTCGCACTGACCGCACAACGCCCGATCCGGGTGCTCGCCGTCCGCGCGGCTCCGCGGACCCCGATCGTGACCGGATAGTTGCCACGGCGACGGCCGCACCCGTCCGGTGCGGCCGTTCAACGTTCCCGCCATCGCGTCGCACGCCCGTCACTGGCGATGTATCAAGGACGCCGACCGCCACTCTTTTGTCTGTCACCGCAGACCAGCCACGTGCGCGGGCAGTGCTCTGCACAGTTCGGTCACGGGTTCCGCCTGCTGGGTCGCAGGGCGGATACGTGGGTCGGGAAGCTCAACGAACTTCCCGGCCCGCGCGACACCGTCACATCGGTTCGACGCCGCCCACGTGCCCCAGGACTCTGGGCAGGATCGCCGCGCTGTCGGCGATGTCGCCGGCGTGCTCGCGGGTCAGATCGCGGCGGCGTCCGAATCCACTCGTGACACCGAAGGTCTGGGCCCCGGCGGCCCGTCCGGCCTTCATGTCCACTGTGGTGTCCCCCACCATCAGGATCGACTCGACGGGCACACCGAGCGCCCGTGCCGCCTCGACGATCGGCATGGGATGGGGTTTGGTCCGTCGGAACGTCCCACCGACGGCGACGAACTCCATCGCATCGCGCAGGCCGTGTTCGTCGAGAAAACGCTCCACGGCGCGTTTCGGGCCGGCCGACACCACACCCAGCCGGTAGCGCACGCGCAACTCGCCGACCATGTCCACCACACCCGGAATCGCCCGTGTCGGGCCGTGGGGCGCCAGATAGTCGATCAGGCGGTTGAGCGGACCGTCGAGGTTCAGTCGATCGGCAATTCCGAGCACCACTTGGGTGGGTGACTCGGCCAGCATGACGACGCGCCGCATCAGCCGCGTCGCGCGTTCGGTGCCGAGCATGCCCTGCGTAAGCGACACGAGCTTGACGAGGACCTCGTCGTCGGTGTCGCGCAGTGTTCCGTCGATGTCGAAGAGGATGACTTGAACGCGCTGTGAGTCGATCGGCATCGGGTGAGCATGCCAAACCAGCCGCGCCGATGCTGGACGCGGCGGGCCGCAACGGGCTGCGGGCGACAAACCGCGGACTATTCGGACCGGGCCGATGCGCGCTACCCTGCCGGTAGGCTGGTTCTTCGATGGATACTGCACACTCGGTCGAACACACACAGTCACATGCCAGAGACGCCGTTGGGACGGTTGCACCCTGATGGCTGGTCGCCCGACATCTGTCTCTTATACACATCTCCGAGCCCACGAGACTAAGGCGAATCTCGTATGCCGTCTTCTGCTTGAA
>CALMXK010000088.1 GCA_937871165.1 uncultured Actinomycetes bacterium | reverse complement strand
GTGGTCAGGCGCCCGCCGGCGTAGAGTGCCTGCGACATCTCGAGCTGCATCACGTTCTTCCGCACGAACGCGGCTTCGAAGCGCTGCTCCTCGGGGCCGAAGACACCGGGCGGGATGACGATCTCGGGAAAGCGCTGCAGCGGCTGGTACTGGTAGCTGAGCGACGCGCTCGGCAGGAACGCCGCCGACGCCTCCGCCACGCGCGACTCGCTGGCCCTGACGCCTTCCGCGGCGACCTGCAGCGCCTCGTTGGAGGTCAGCGCCCGTTCGAGCGCCTGGTCGAAGGTCAGCGTGAGCGTCGCCGGCGCCGTGGTCTGGCCGTAGGCCGTCGTCGCGCTCCACACCCAGCCGGCCAGCGCGAGCAGCACGACGAGGCCGGCGATGCGTGTGGCCGGGCCGAGCCGCGGGCTGGCGTTCCCGGCGCGCCATGCCGCGAAGCGGGCGGTGAGGCGCGACAGGATGAGATAGGCGACGGGCACCACGAGGAGTGTCAGCGCCGTGGACGTGATGAGGCCGCCGATGGTCGCAATCGAAATCGGCGCGCGGAACTCGGCGCCTTCGCCGGTGGACGCCGCCGACGGCCACATGCCGAAGATCATGGCGAAGGTGGTCATCAGAATCGGCCGCAAGCGGATGGGGCCGGCTTTCAGGATGGCCTCCTTGACCGACAGCCCCTCCTCGCGATGGTAGTGGTTGGTCAGATCGACCAGCAGGATCGCGTTCTTCGTCACGAGGCCCATCAGCATGACCATGCCGATCATGGCCGGCATGCCGATGTTGTTGCCGGTCAGCAGCATGCCGAGCAGCGCGCCGACGACGGCGAGCGGCAGGGAGAGCATGATGAGGAACGGCTCGGTGAACGACTCGAACTGCGAGGCCAGCACGATGTAGATGAATGCGATCGCCAGCACGAGGGCCAGGCCCATCGCCGCGGCGGACTCCTGCATCATCTCGACGTCACCGGCATAGCCCCACTCGAAGTTGGGCGGCATGGTGATGCCCTGCATCACGACATCGAGATCCTTCGTGACGTCACCGAGCGCGCGGCCGTCGAGTTCGATGGCGATCTTCGCCTGGCGGCGGCGCTGCTCGCGTTCGATGTTGGTCGGACCCACACCCGGCTCCATCGTCACGATGTCGCCGGTGCGCACGACGGCGCCGCGCGGCGAGTAGAGCGGCGTGCGGGCGATGACGGCGAAGTCGTTACGGAACTCCGGCGCGAGGCGCACGCGGATGTCGTACTCCTCCTCGCCGTCCCTCAACTTGGTCGGCACGACGCCTTCGACCATGCCGCGCAGCTGCGAGGCCACGGAGGCGACCTCGAAGCCGAGGTCGGCGGCGAGCGAGCGGTTGACCTGCGCCACCATCTCCGGCTGGCCGCCTTCGAGCGTCGAATCGACGTCCACGGCGCCCGGCACCTGGCGCACCTTGGCGACGATCTCGTCGCTCAGGCGCTGCAGGGCGACCATGTCGTCGCCGCGCACGAAGATGTTCACCGGCGCCTCGCTCGGCGCGCCCTGCATGAACTCAGGGTCGGTCACCGTGGCGCGCACGCGCGGCACGTCGGCGAGGCGGGCCCGGGCGTCGGCCTTGATGGCCAGCAGCCCGCGCTCGCGTTCGAGCTTCGAGGTCGTCTTCACCTGCAGCCGCGCCCGCAGCGGATCGCCGTTGACGCCCACGGTCGAGAAGATCTGGCGCACTTCCGGGATGCCGCGGACGATCGTCTCGACGCTCGCGACGGCGGCCTCGCTCTGGTCGAAGGAGGTGCCCGGCGGCAGTTCCACCAGCACTTCCATCTGCCCGCGGTCTTCGACCGGCACGAACTCGGTGCCGATGATGCCGAGAGTCGAGAGGCTGGCGAGGAAGACCACGGTGGCGGCGGCCATCACCTTCCAGGGATGTTCGAGCGCCCAGCCGAGCAGGCGGTGGTACTGGCGGTCGATCCTGTCGTAGAACTCGCCCCAGCGTTCGAGGAAGCGGCCGACCTTCGTCGCGCGGCGTTCCTCGGGCGGGATGAACCGCACGAAGCGCGACGACAGCATCGGGTCGAGGGTGAAGGCGACGAGCAGCGACATGGCGACCGCGAAGGCGATCGTCAGCGCGAACTGCTTGAAGAACTGGCCGACGATGCCGGTCATGAAGCCGACCGGCAGGAAGACGGCGAGAATCGTGAAGGTCGTGGCCATCACGGCCAGGCCGATCTCGGCGGTGCCTTCCCGTGCCGCCGTGGTGGGGTCTTTGCCCATCTCCATGTGGCGGAAGATGTTCTCGCGCACGACGACGGCGTCGTCGATGAGGATGCCGATGACGAGCGAGAGCGCCATCAGCGACATCTCGCATGTGGTGCTGGCCCACCCCCGAGTGGGCGAGAACCTGCCCGCCATCGAAAAGGCTCTGCTGGGCCTGGGCCAGGCGCCGGGTGACAACGAAGTGCTCGACGCACTGGGCCTGCCCAACGGTTTCGAGGCGATGAACCAGGAAGAGGCCGAGTTCATGATCGACCTCATGGATACCCTGCTCGACTGAGAGAGCCAGAAATGAGCGAATCACAGGCTCCGGTCCGGCAGGTTCGCATTGCGGTTCGCCAGCATGCGCGTCGCTTGCTGCGGGATCCGTCCGATGTGAGCGCGCATTTCGCGCGCCTTCATGCCGCGCTGGAGTTGCCTGGGGCGGAACCGGTCCAGGGCGCGCTGGCGGATCTGTTCGTCACGTTTGGCGAGCGTGAGGAATCGCTCAAGCGAACGGCGCTGCAGATGGCGCGTGACCGGCTTGCGGTCCACGCGGCACGTTGGTTCGAGGCACAGGCCGGCCTGTCGCGCCTGTCACGCATCACACCGCTGGCCACCCGCTGGAGTGTGCTGGCGCGCCCATCGGCCGACATTTCGACCCGTGCCCGCCGTTGTAGCACTGACGATTCGCGGGCGCTGGCCGAACAGGTCATGCAGGCGGTCGCGCAGGGCGATGCGCAGGCGCAGCAGGAGTTCCTTCACCACTGTGTGACTTGCCACGACAATCTGGCCTTCATGCTCGCGCGTCGCGCCCTGCTGCGCCTTGGCGGGTCGTTGCCAGCCGACTGGGAAGCCGTCAGCCAACAGCTTGAACAGGCCGGGACCACGCCATGAATGTGCTGGTCGCCGGGCTGTCGCCGCGTGACGAGGCCGCTTTCGGTTTCTTTCTGAGCCGTTCGATGAAGGGCTGGTCCTGGGCCAGCACGCCGGCCGGGCGCGGAACCGTATTGCCCAAGGCCGATCTGCTGGTGGCCGACCTGGTTGCGCTGGGACTGGCCCAGTGGTCGCAGGCCGCCGAGGCAGAGTTGCTGAGAGTGCTTCAGGGCAACTCGGCGGTGCTCCTGGTGCCATCGAACGACGAGACCTGGGCCACCATGAACCCGGTGACGGTGAAGCAGCATGCGCTCGTTTGGCTGCAGAAGCCGTATGGCACCGAGGACATGCGCATGGCCCTCGAAAAGGCGGCGGCTGCGTGCCAGCAGGCCGCTGCGCCACCGCCTGCTGCCGCGAGAGCGAAGCCCGCGCCGAGAAGTCCCGGGGCTGTGCCCGGCGCCGGGGGGAGGACGCGCTTCGTGATCCCCGGCGGGGGACTCATTTGAGATCCTCGAGCTTTGGCGAGGATCTCAAATGAGGGGACCTGCAAGGTCCCACTAGTACCCCTTTTCAATTGAGTTTATGGGTGAGGATCGCTCGCCGCCGCTCCCCGCGCGTGGCATCGCTCATCATCGCGAGCCCCCCCGCCCCGCGCAGGCTCGCTCGATTCGGCTTTCCATCGAGGCGCGGGTGTGTTCCATCAGGGCAATGGGCAAACGCTACATCATCAACCTCACGGGAGCGGAGCGGGCTGGGCTGGAAGCGATGACCTCCCGAAGTCGCATCTCCGCGCTCAAACAGCAGCGTGCGCGGGTCTTGTTGAAAGCCGACGACGGATTGACGGACGAGGAGATCGCAGAGGCGGTCGGCGTGTCCCGGGCTACCGCGGAGAACGTTCGAAAGCGTTGTGCGCTCGAGGGGATCGAGGCCGCGCTCGATCGGAAGCGGCAGGAGCGGCCGTCGCGAATGGCCAAGCTCGACGGAACTGCGGAGGCGCGTCTGGTGCAGCTCGCATGCAGTACGCCACCCGACGGTCGAGCAAGGTGGACCTTATCGCTGCTCGGCGACAAGCTGGTCGAGCTCAAGATCGTCGATACCGTGAGCATCACGACCGTCCACCGAGTGTTGAAAAAAAACGCGCTCAAGCCGTGGCGGGTCGAACGATTTTGCATCCCGCCGGCCGAGAACGCCCCCTTCGTGTGCGCGATGGAAGACGTTCTTGAGGTCTACCACCGGCCTTACGACAGCCGTTTTCCTCAGGTCTGCATCTGTCTCTTATACACATCTCCGAGCCCACGAGACTAAGGCGAATCTCGTATGCCGTCTTCTGCTTGAAAA
>CALMXK010000087.1 GCA_937871165.1 uncultured Actinomycetes bacterium | reverse complement strand
CGGCGACCACCGAGATCTACACTAGATCGCTCGTCGGCAGCGTCAGATGTGTATAAGAGACAGATGTACGTGTGCACCAGCGGGATCTGACGTCCCGCGGGGCGACGGGAGCGCAGCTCATCGAGTGTCGGGCGGACCTCGATGACCTCGCGGCGCTCGGGAACGGTGACGCGCAGCGATGTCATCGACGCGACTTCAGCTCGGCCGCGACCTCGGTGAAATCGACGCCGGACGCCTGCCAGACGACGGCAAGGTGGTACAGCAGATCGGCGCTCTCGTACACCAGCTGGCCGTGTTCGTTTCCTTTGGCGGCAAGGACGACCTCGGTCGCCTCTTCGCCGACTTTCTTGCAGACGGTGTCGATGCCCTTGGCAAGGAGACTCGCCGTGTAGGACGTCTCGGGGTCGTTTGCGGCGGCGCGCTCGGCGATCGTGCGCGTCAGCTCCGCAATGGCGGTGAAGGGCTCGGCCGGTTCTCCGGCGAGCGGCTCATGGAAGCACGACTGTGCACCGGTGTGGCAGGCGACGCCGGTCTGGTCGACGAGGACGACGAGTGCGTCCTGGTCGCAATCGAGTGTGATCGACCGCACGGTTTGGGTGTTGCCGCTCGTGGCACCTTTGTTCCACAGTTCGCCGCGGGAGCGGCTCCAGAACCAGGTGCGCCTTTCGGCGATGGTGCGCTCGAGCGATTCACGGTTCATCCATGCGAGCGTCAGAACTTGCCCGCTTGTGGCGTCCTGGACGATCGCCGGGATCAGGCCGTCGGACCCGAACCGCACGCGCTCAATCGCATTTTCGGAAACGTCGAGACCGCTCATCCGGCCGACTTGATCTCCTTGAGAATTTTCAGCGCCGAGCTGGTGCCAAGCCGGGATGCGCCGGCGTTGATCATCGCTTCGGCGGTCTCGTATGAGCGAATGCCTCCCGAGGCCTTCACCCCGACACCTTCGGGCAGCGCCTCGCGCATCAGCTCCACATCCTCGATCGTCGCGGCGGTGCCAACCCCCGTCGCGGTCTTTGCGAAGTCCGCGCCGGCGTCCGCAACGATCTTGCATGCCAGCCGCTTCAGCTTGTCGTCAAGGTAAGGTGCCTCGATGATCACCTTGACGATCACGGCGCCGCGGGCGTCGTTGACGGCTCGTGACTGGACCGCGCGAACGAGCGCTGCGAGTTCACTGCGCGCGAATCCGAAGTCGCCGGATCGCAGCGCGATGATGTTCATGACCACGTCGATCTCTTCCGCGCCCGCGGTGACCGCATGTTCGGCTGCGGCGATCTTGCTCTGGGGCAGGTCTGCGCCGTACGGGAAGCCGACCACCGCGCAGGTCTTCACGTCGCAGCCGCGAAGTCGCTCGGCCATGATCGGAAGAAATGTCGGAAACGAGCAGACGGTGGCGAAGTGATGTTCCCGCGCTTCGTCACACACTCGCTCGATGTCGGCCTGCGTGGCGCGCACGTCGAGCAGCGTGTGGTCGATCGTTTTTGCGAGTTCCTCAGGTTGGATCGGAATTCTCCCTTGGTGGGAACGGGCAACGCGGCGAGTATAGCGACCGAGGATTTTCGCGCCCGTGCCTGAGCTTCCGGAAATCCAGGCAATTGTCGAGGGTTTGCACGCAGTTTGTGTTGGACGACGCATCGTTTCTGCACATGCGCTTCACCCGTCGGTCGTCCGATCGGTCGCACCGGGCCTCGATGACCTCGTGGATCGACCGATCACCGGCATCTGGCGTCGGGGCAAGCTGATCGGCATCGACTGTGACGGTCTGAGCGCCGTGATTCACCTCATGCAGTCCGGACGGATCGGGCTTGCCACACCACCGCTGCGCCGTCCCGGAAAGATCGTCGCCGTCGTCTTGGCGCTCGACGACGGCAGCGAACTCAGGCTGCGCGAGGCGGCCACCGAACACCGCGCCAGCCTGACCGTCGTCCCCACCGACGAGATCGACAAAATTGGCCACTTGGCACATTTGGGACCGGAGCCCATCGGACTTTCCCCTGCAAAGTGGCGGGAACGTCTCGCGACACCGCCCGGCCGCTTGTCAACCGCCATCCGGGAAGGGCGCCGTGTCGCCGGCATTGGTCGAGCGTATGCGAGCGACATTCTGTGGGCTGCGAAGCTCCCTCCGTTCGCCCGCACGGACCGCCTGAGTGATGAGCAGTGGGAGCGACTCGCGAAGGCCGCCGACACCGTGCTCTCCCAGGCGCTCGATCGCGCCAGAGCGCAGATCACCACCGACATGCCGACGAATGAACGACGGGTCACGGCGGTGCACGGGCATTTCGGCGACCCGTGCCTGCGATGCGGACGGGCGCTCGCCCGTGTCTCATTCGAGGGCTACGAGCTGGTGTATTGCCCGACCTGCCAAACCGACGGCAAGGTGTATGCCGACCGGCGCCTCAGCCGGTTGCTGAAGTGACAACCGCCGACCTTGCCACCGGAGCGCAGATCCGGATGCGCGGCCCCGCAGCCGGCCGTGTGATCTTGACGATCAATGGTGGCACGTCGCGTGATGTCCCCGGCACCTGGAGCGCAAGCACGGAGTACCTTGCGCGGGCCCTCGCACAGCGGTTTCCGGACCTCGGCATTGGCGAAACCAAATACCGCATCCGCTCGTGGCGGCGCTTCGGCATGTGTTTGGACGATGGGAAGGCGGCGCTCGACCACGTCGTCGCGGCGGGAGCCACCGAGGTGGTGCTCATCGGATTCTCCCTGGGCGGTGCCGTCACGACCCAAATCGCGGACCACCCTCTCGTTCGAACCGTCATCGGCTTGGCGCCATGGTTGCCGAAGGAACTGCCGATGGACCGGATGGCGGACCGCACGTTCCACGTACTTCACGGAAGCCGCGACCCGTTGCCCGGGACGCCCGGGGTGAGTCCCGACAGCTCACGCGCGGGATTTTCGCGAATCATGGCGGCGGGCGCGACGGGCACCTACACCCTTGTTCCCTTCGGCATCCACGCGATCGCCCTGCGCACCCCGTGGGGAGGGCTCGTTCCAATGCCCCGCGCCGGAGTGTGGACCAGCGAGGTGGCCCGGCTGCTCACCGACACAGTCGCCGCTCACCCCTGAGCCGCCAGCCGCCGACGATCGGAACGAAATTGGCCACTTGACCAATTTCGATCACGAGATCCGGCGATCTGTGGCGACGAGCGCACTTCACAGAATTGGCCACTTGACGAATTTCCGGTCGTTCGTTCATGAGCTCGCCGAGCGCGAACCACACCGAATTGGCCACTTGACGAATTCCCCGTCGCAGCTGGGATGGCCGGAATCAACAGCCACGACGTGGCCACTTGACGACGTTCACCGACGTTTCAACGGCGGCGCGCCCACCCCCTGTGCGTCACGCCCGGCTGGTCAGAGACCCAGGCGGTCCAGCATTGCCTCATCGCGACGCCACTTCGGGCGCACCTTGACCACCAGGTCGGTATGGACAGGCTCGCCGAACAGGCGGGCGAGGTTTGTCCGTGACGCCTCGCCGATCGCGCGGATCATGCTGCCGCCCTTGCCGACGATGATCCCCTTTTGCGACTCCGTCTCGACAAGGATGGCGGCCCGGATGATGCGACCGACGCTTGCACGCTCCACCGAGTCGACCTGCACTGCGATGGCGTGCGGAACCTCATCGCGCACACGCTGGAGCGCCGCCTCCCGGATCAGCTCGGCGCTGAGTTCCTCGTCGGTCTGGTCGCTCACAACGCCGTCAGGGAAGTACCGTGGGCCTGGTGGCAGGAGTCGACTGATGGTGTCGCGCAGCGAATCGAGCCCGTCCTCGGTGACCGCGCTGACCGGATGGAGCTCCGCGAAGTCCACAAGCTGACTGGCCTGAGCGATCGTCCCGGCGACCTGTTCGGCCGGGGCCCCGTCGATCTTGTTGACGACCAGGATGATCGGCAGTTTCGATGCGCTCACCCGCTGAGCGATGAACCGGTCGCCCCCGCCGATCGCCTCTCGGGCGTTCAGGATGAAGATGACGGCGTCGCAGTCGTCAAACGCTCCGTCCACCGCCTCCTGCATGCGGCGTGTGAGGCCGTCCGCCGGCTTCTGGAAGCCCGGCATATCGATCAGCACGCCCTGCCAATCCTCGCCGTTCACGACCGCCCGCATCCGGCGGCGCGTGGTCTGTGGCCGAGACGACACCGCCGCCACGTGTTGACCCGCAAGTGCGTTCGCCAACGTCGACTTGCCGACGTTCGGACGACCTGCCAACGCGATCAGCCCTGAGCGGAATGTACTCATGCGTCCTCCCCGAACAGGAATGCGTCTGGCAACAGATCGGTGATCGGCACCGTCACGAGGCCGCCAGGCGATCGGTAGACGACGTCGAGCGGGCCAAAGTCGACGAGCGACTGGCGGCACATCCCGCACGGGGAGATCGGCTGGCCATCGGCACGCGCCACCGCGATCCGCGTAAACGTGCGGTGGCCCTGTCCGATGGCCGTCGCCAGGGCGGCGCGTTCGGCACAGATCGTCAGCCCGTAGCTTCCAAACTCGATGTTCCCGCCACGGATCAGTGTGCCGTCCGCGCATTCAAGCACCGCACCCACATGCAGGCCGGAATGCGGCGGGTATGCGATGGCGGTGGCGGCGAGCGCCTGCTCGTAGAGTTGGTCGTCGGTCATCCGAGCACCTGGAACATGAAGATGGTGACTGCGGCGCCGAGCGCGGCCCCCGCGATGACCTCCCACGCCGAGTGGATCCCCGCCTCGACACGAGACTGGGCAACGAGCGCAGCCATCATGAATGCAAGCGTTGAAATCAACGCGCCGTGGTTGACCTGCGCCGTCATGATGGTCACCGCGGCCCAACCGGCGAATGCTGCGGCCGAGTGGCCGGATGGCATCCCGCCGCGCAGCGGGGTTCCCCGCCCGGTGAACGCCTTGATCGCCATCGCCAGCAAGATCGTGATGATCATCGACCCGACCACGATCTGGGACGGCCGCCCACGGAGCTGATGGAACAGTTCCTTGGTCGGGTCGGTGAGCCTGTTGTAGAAGACCAGGTAGGCGACTGCGAGCGCATTGAAGGTCGCGACGAGGACGGCCCCGGCCGCCACATCCTTGGCGACCTTCACGAGGGGATGGAAGTGCGTGACCAGCGCATCGATCGTCGCTTCGATCGCCGTGTTGACCATCTCCGCGATGAGGACGATGCTGACCGCCCCCAAAACCGCGAGGAACTCCAACCGTGACACGCCGAGCACCAGCGCCAGCAGCAGGCCGAGGCCCCCGGCCGCAATGTGAATCCGCATGTTTCGCTGCGTGCGAAGGACATAGACGATCCCCTCGAACGCCCAGGTGAACGACCAGCGCAGGGATCCCTGGCGCGGCAGCGACTCCTTCGGCTGGCGCCGGAAGATTCGCGACAGGCCGCCGTCGTCGCGTTCCTCGGACTCCGGTTTGCGTTCTTTCGGCATGTCGCTCACAAGCGGTCCACGATCGCGTCCTGAATCGCGAGCATCTCGCCGTCGTCGACCTCGTGGTCGTAGCCCAGCAGGTGCAAAAGGCCGTGTACCGCCAACGTCGTGAGCGGCTCCTGCGCCGCATCCGGGCAGATCACGATGTCGCCAAGCTCGGGCTCCGGCCCATCCTCCGGCCATCCGTCATCAAGGTCCGGGCCATCCACGGGGAACGACAGCACGTCGGTGGGCTCGGGCTTTGCCCGATGTTCGCCGTTGATTTGCGCCATCTGGTCGGGACCGATCACCATGAGTCCGACGCTCGCCCGCTGCACGCCACGGTCCGCGCACGCCACACGCTGTCTCTTATACACATCTCCGAGCCCACGAGACTAAGGCGAATCTCGTATGCCGTCTTCTGCTTGAAA
>CALMXK010000086.1 GCA_937871165.1 uncultured Actinomycetes bacterium | reverse complement strand
AGAAGACGGCATACGAGATTCGCCTTAGTCTCGTGGGCTCGGAGATGTGTATAAGAGACAGCGATGGAGGGGTACGCCCGGAGTAGGTCTCGTTGAGTGCCGCGGCGAGCGTCGGGCGGATGCGTTCCTCGAACAGGATCGACAGGTGCCACCACCCGATGGCGTCGAGTGAACGTCCATGCGTGGTCGACGCTTCGATCACCACGGTGCCGCGTTCGGCGACACCAAGCCGGGGGACGGTGATCGCGCACGTGGGGGGTGCGTCGTCCAACCCCAGCAGGTCACGCCACCCGTGGCCGGTCGGCCATGTGAGCACCTCGTAGTGGGTTCCTGCGAGCTGTGCGGCCAGATTGAACTCGTCGAGCTCCGGCTCGTTGGGGATCAGGACCCGCTGCGCGCCCCACTCACCGAGCTGTGCCAGGCAGGCCTCAACCAGCTCCGCGCGCTTTGCCACCTCACCGGTCGCGCGGCGTCTGCCGAGGGCCTCGATGAACTGCTCGGTGCTCACTCCGGCGGCCACGTCGTGGGGAAGTCGCGCTGTTCGGTCCAGTGCTTGGCCGGCCCGGGCAGTCGGTGAAGCCATCGGCCGCGGCGACCGGTTATGCGCAGAGCGATGCGGGTCATCGCGCGTCCGGCCCGGTACAGGAGCGGTCTGCTCCATGCGGCCGCCCACAGCCGTGCGCCGCGGCGCTGGCGTTTGTGGGGCGTGGTCGAGACCGCACCGCGAATGCGGACCAACAGGTCGTGCAGCGGGATGCCGACGGGGCACGCCTCGTGGCATGCGCCGCACAGTGACGACAGGAACGGCAGCTCGCTGGCCCGGGGTGACGATGTGCCTTCGAGCAGCGGGGTGATCACGGCGCCGATCGGTCCCGAGTACGGCGACCCGTAGGCCTGCCCGCCGACGGTGCGCCACATGGGGCATGAGTACAGGCATGCGCCGCAGCGGATGCAGTTGAGCGCCTCCTCGAACTCGGTGCCGCGCAACGCGAGACGCCCGCCATCCAGGATGATCAGGTGCAGTTCCTTGGGGCCGTCGGTCTCGCCGTCGCGCCGGGGTCCAGTGATCAGGTTCACATACGTGCTGGCGTCGTCGCCGATGGCGGCCATGGGGAGCACCTGCAGAATGTGCGCCGCCTCGTCCCAGTCGGCGACGACACGTTCGGCGCCCATCACCGCGACGTGGATGGGGGGAAGGGCGGTCACCAGTCTGGCGTTGCCCTCATTCTCCATGATGCACAGGGTGCCGGTGGCGGCGACGCCGAGGTTCACGCCGCTCACCCCGATCTGCGCGGCAGCGAAGTCTTCGCGCAGCCGACGACGGGCGTAGGCGACCAGCGCCTCGCGGTCGTCGGGGATGTCCTCGCCACTTTCCTTGCGAAAGAGCTCTGCCACCTCGCTGCGGTTCAGGTGCACCGCGGGCGCGATGATGTGCGCCGGTCGCTGGTGGGCGAGCTGCAGGATCCACTCGCCGAGGTCGGTCTCGACCACGCGTACACCGGCGGCTTCCAGGGCCTCGTTGAGTTTGATCTCCTCGGTGGCCATGGACTTGGACTTGGTGACCACGCGCGTGCCGGTCTGGCGCGCCAGGTTGACGATGTACTCGGCGGCCGTCTCACGGTCGGGGGCGCGGATGACCCTGCCGCCGTTGGCGATGACCCGCTCGGTCAGCTGGTCAAGCAGCTGCGGCAGCTGCTTGATGTTGCCGGTGCGAATCTCCTTGGCCCGGGCTTTCATCTCCTCGAAGCCGAACTCGTCGGACACGCGTTGGCGTCCTTTGGCCCAACTGGCGGACGAGTTGCGCAGGTTGCCGCGCAGCGTCTCGTCGGCCACGGCCTTCTGGGTGCGTTCGCGAAGCGGTGGGCCCTCGTCGTACATCACGTTGTGGTCACTCACGCGTCAAGCACCTCGACGATGTGGCGCACCTTCAGCTCCACGCCGGTCCGTCGTGCGCGGCCTGCGATGTGCATCAGACATGACAGGTCGCAGCCGATCAGCGCGTCGGTGTCCGTGGCCGCGGCGCTGCGGGCCTTCTGCTCGCCGAGCGCGCCACTGACCTCGGGGAAGGCCATCGAGAATGCCCCGCCGAATCCGCAGCACACGGTGCTGTCCCCCAGCTCGGTCAGCTCGACTCCGGCGTCGGCCAGGACCTCACGCGGGGTCTCACGCTCGCCGAGCAGGCGCAGCATGTGGCACGAGTCGTGGTAGGTCACGTGCTTCGGCGCGTTCGGTGATGCCGCCGGCGTCAGGTTGTGTCGGCGAAGGAACTGGGTGAACTCGACGGTGCGCGCGGCCAGGTTCTTCGCAGCCTGTTCCTCCGGCTGTCCTTTGAACAGCTCGGGGTAGGCGTGGGTCACCATCGCGGTACACGACCCGCTCGGCACGACGACCGTGTCCGTGCCGGCGAAAGCGCGCAGTGCCTGCCGGGCGACGGTGCGCGCCTGATCAGGATGGCCCGCCGTCCAACCGGGTTGGCCGCAACAGGTCTGCGCGTCCGGCTCGATCACCTCGACACCCAGGCGCTCCAGCACACGCTTCGTGGCCTGTGCGATGACAGGGGCCAGGTGGTCGGCGAGACAGGTTCGCATGAGCAAGACGCGCACCCGGCCATTGTGTCAGGTCGTCGCGCTTGCGCAGGCAACGTTTCGCTCATGTCCACGCTGGTGCCGGGCACCACACAGGACAGGGCACTTGCGTCCCGAGGCTCGGAAAGTTTCGGCAAAGTTTGTCTAGAACGTTTGACACCGGTGTGAAGTGTCTAGTACGTTTGCCGCATACCGAGAAAGGAACCACAACGTGATGACGTTGAACGAACAAACACTTGATGAGGCGACGAAGGCACGCGACCAGTTCATCGACCTCCAGCACAAGACCGAGGTCGCGCGGGTGGACTACCACCACCTGATCCGCCAACTACATGTCAAAGGCGGATCGCTTCGCGAGATCGCCGAGGCGCTTGGCCTGTCGCATCAGCGCGTCCATCAGATCGTGGAGCCGGTCGACGGTTCGACCGGTCCGCGCCACCATCCGGGCGCCGGTGGCCCCGGAATGGGCCCGCCGCACATGCATCGGCTCCACCGGCGCTTTCGCGGCTTCTTGCCGTTCGAGCGGTTTGCGGACGAGGCGAGGACTGCCGTCGCCGGCGCCATCGATCAGGCCGAACAGCTTGGCCATCGACGGGTCGGGACCGAGCATCTGCTGCTCGGCGTCGCCGGAGCGCCATCTGACACGGTGGCTGCTCGGGCGCTGACGGGGCTGGGTATTTCCGCGGACGCGGTGCGCGGCGTCGTTGTGGCGCGACTTGGAAGTGCCCCGTCGCAACCGGCGGGCCCGGGTCGTCGTCCCTTTACCCCTGCGGCTCGCCGTTCGCTTGCGCGAGCGCTGAAAGCGGCCCATGACCAGGGCGACCAGGACCTGCATGCACACCACGTGTTGCTTGGTGTCGTCCGCGACGGCGGTGACGGCGCGGCCATTCTGGCCGAGCTCGGCGCCGACTCGGCAGCCGTGGACGCTGCGGTTGCGCAGGCGGCCAAGTAGCGCGGGGCGGAGGTGGTCGCGCGGCGGCCACCTCCATTCGCCACACGGCGTCTTCAGCGAACCTTCACGTCGGGACGCTGGGATTGGCACCGCCCCTTGCTACCATCATCGATGTAAGGGCCCGACACAGTTTCGACGAGGTGGGAAGAAAACGATCAGCGAGCCGCGGACCCGGTGGACCGCGTCAACAACCGGGAACCAACCGTAGCTGCGAATTCTCGTCAGCTCGCTCTCGCTGCCTAAACAGTAGTCGCAGAGCCATCGGCCCCCCTTCGGCTCACGAGGGGATCACCCGGTGTCATTCAGTGAGCCTGGCCCCAATGCAACGGTCTTCGGTTGCGGGGTGAGAACCACAGGAAGACCTGGCGAAGGGACGGTTTGCCGACGGTGATGCCCTTCGTGAGACAGTCATCGACGGCTGCGCTCGGAGAAGTCGTTTTTGGATCACGCTCGGACGCCGGGGCAGTACCGGCCGGGTCCACCTTTACAGCGAATGCCGACCCTCGGGTCGGCATTCGTCATTTCGGGGTCAGGACGAATCCGCGTATCGCCAGATCAGCAGGTCGGTATGTTCAATCACTCGTCGAGCGCTGTCATCGCCGCCCCCCGACGCAGTGTTCGGCCAATCCAGAGGCCGAAGCTGAAGGCGAACGGTTGGATGCCCACAATCAGTACCGCCATTTCGTCGGCTGCGGCATCGAGGTTGTCGGTCGGGGGGTCCCCGGCGTCGATGCCGGCGACCACAGCGGTTGTCGCGACCACAGCGGCAAGAACAGCCCACCCAACGAATCGGGTTGGGAGGAACCGTCCAAGGGCAACGCCCGTCAGCGCCGACGCGAAGCCGCTGATTGCGGCGACCAAAATGGTACCCAGTGCGATGTCACGAGCGTTTGCTGCGAATTGATGCATGACCCCGCAAGCCTCGCAGAGCGCCCTGGATACCCGAAATCAGTCGGGGGGATCCGGAGCCGCGTCGAGCGTCGCCAGGGACTCTTCGAGCCACGCGATCTGGGCGTGCGCATGGTGTTCGCCTGCGGAGATGGTCATGCGCCAGAACGGCGTGTCGCTCGACTCCGGCTCGCCTGAGACCTCCGCGCTGACCGCCTGGAGACGGGACAGTGCAGCGACGGCATCCTCGAGTGACTCTTGAAGGATTCGTCGCACCTCGTCGGCTCCCAGGTGGCGACCGAAGAAGAGTCGCAGCAACAGGCCGTTTCGCGGCGGAGGCGAGGCGATCGGTTCAGCGAGCAGTCGGCGCAACTCGTCGAGGCCCGCGTCGGTGATGCTGAACACGCTGCCCGATGTCGCGCCGGCCGCTGCGCGCCGTACCAGGCCGTCGGCCTCCAGCGCTGCGAGCGTCGGATAAATCTGTCCGAAGCTCTCACTCCAGAAGTGGCCGAGCGTCTCGGAGATCGCCTGGCGAAGGGCGTACCCGGTCATGGGCTCGACGGAGAGTCCGCCGAGCACCGCCAACTTCGTCTGCGAGGTGCGAGCCATGCGTTGACATTATCTGACAGATAGCTTAGCGTTGCGGACATGAGATATCTAAGAGATAGCATCGGTGACTCGGTGCCCCGCTCCGCCGTGGTGTCGGGCTCCTTGTTTGGCCTCGCCTCCGCCTTCCAGGTCGCGCTCGCCGCAGGTGCCCCATGGGGGCGTCTCGCCTGGGGAGGGGGCCACGAAGGGCGCCTGCCAACCGGTCTTCGCGTGGCGAGCGTCGGCTCGGCGATCGTCTTGCTGGGCATCGCGGCCGTCGTCGTACGGCGCCGGCGGGGTCGGGTGGTCGCCTTGCGGATGGTCCTCGGATTCAGCGTCGTGTCGGCGGTGGTGAACGCTGCGTCGCCGTCGGTTCCTGAGCGCCTCGTCTGGACGCCGTTCGCGATCGTGCAGTGCGCGCTGATCGCGATGACACTTCGTACGGAACGGAGATCATGATGTGGATCGTTGCCCTCGCGCTCGTGGCACTCTCGGGCCCTGCGCTGTTGCAGATCGCAAGCCGAGCGAGCGGCGCGACGTTCGTACAGCAGCGAATTCGCTATCTGAGCGCCGCTCTCACGTTGGCGGTGGCTGTCTGGCTCGTCGCCCTGGTCACTGCCGGGACGCCTGACGGGATCGGCCCGGTTGGCGATCTGTCCGCCGAGACGAGTGGTCTTGGATGGCTCGGCGTGGGCGACGGCGAGGCGTGGGGCCGCTTGCTCATCACCCTCGGCGGGATGATCACACTGATCACCGCGGCCGTGGTTTGGATGCAACTCGCGCGCCCGTCCGGGCTTCGCCTGCGCGCGCTCCCACGCGCGCTGCCGCTTGCCCTGGTCTTCGCGGTGATCAATGCGACTGCCGAGGAACTCATTTTCCGCGTCGCGCTCATCACCAGTCTGGACCCGATGGTCGGCGACGGCCACATCGGCGCCGCTGCGGTTGCTCTGATCTCCGCCGCGCTGTTCGGTCTGCCGCACTTCGCGGGCAGCCCCGGTGGTCCGGTCGGCGTCCTGATGTCGGGCTTCTTGGGCTGGCTCGCCTGTACGTCGGTGTTTCAGACAGGTGGCATCGTCTGGGCGTGGTCACTGCACGTCGCGCTGGACGTGGTGATCTTCACGATCATGATCGCCCTGAGCCGCACGGTGGTTCCGACACTGGTGCGCGAGTCCGACGGGCAGCCGGATTCTTCGGCGGTCAGCTGATCGCCAGCGCCGATCGGCGCACCAGCCCGGTGTCCGGCAGGGGGAGGCGTGCTTCGTCCGTACACCCAACAAACACGGGCCGCGCCAATCACATGTGCGTGATCAGCGCGGCCCCGAGCAGCACGGTCAGTGGCCGAACTTCACGTCCGGCAGCAGACGGTCGAGCCACCTGGGCTGCCACCAGGCCCACTTGCCGGTCAGGCGCAACGCGATCGGCACCAGCAGCAGCCGGACCAGGAACGCATCCAGCAACACAGCCACGCCAAGGATGATTCCCATCTCTTTCGGTGGGAGCGGGCCCGACAGCGCGAAGGTCAGGAACACCGCGACCATGACGGCTGCGGCCGCCAGGATGACGTTGCCCGAGTGGGCGAGTCCGCCGACCATGGCCTCGCGCGGATTGTTGGAGTGATCCCAGTGCTCCTTCGTCGATGACAGCAGGAACACCGTGTAGTCCATCGAGATCGCGAAGATCATCGCGAAGAAGAAGAGCGGACCCCACGCGTCCAGGAATCCCTGCGACTCGAAGCCGAGCAGGCCGGACAAGTGGCCGTCCTGGAAGATCAGCTTGCCGACACCGAATGCCGCGCCGGTGGCCAACAGGTTCGTCAGCACGCCGATGGCAGCGATCACCGGCGCCTGAAGCGCGATGAGCAACAACAGGAAGCCGAGTGCCAACACCACGGCCACAGCAAGCGGCGTGGCGTCGAGGAGCGCCTTCTCGAGGTCGTGGTTCTCAGTCGCAGCGCCACCCACCAGCACACCCGCGGGGACGGCCTCCCGAATCCGGTCGATCGTCTCGCCGAGCGCCGGATCCGACGGGTCGACCGTCGGCATCGCCTGCACGAGTGAGTAGCCGCCCGCGCCTGGCTGTGCCGGCAGCGCCGCGGCAATTCCGGGATCTGCTGCGGCCGCCGTGGCCGCATCGGCCATCAGCGCCGTGGGGCCGACGATGTGGAGCATCCCCGGAGCGCCGGTGCCCATCGCCTGCTGCACCTGCTCGTAGCCAGCTCGCGACGGATCGTCCTCGGGCACAACCTTGATGGACGGCATGCCGGTGTCGAGATTGAACACCGGGATCGCAAGCAGCACGAGCAGGGCGACGGCGGGGACGCCCCAACGAAGCGGCTGCTTCCAAAGACGCTCACCCCACGCGGCGAACTTCGGCGATCTGTGTTCGCCGTGGTGCACCCACGGCAGCGAGAGCCTGTTGACCTTGTCCCCAAGGAGCCCGAGCACGGCGGGGAACAAGGTGAGCGTGGCCACCAGAATGAACGCGACCGCGATCATGATCCCGAGCGCCATTGATCGGAATGCGGGGCTCGGCACGAGCATCACCGCCGACAATGAGATCAACACCGTCAAACCGGAGAAGAGCACGGCCTTGCCGGCGGTATCCATCGTCACCGCGACGGATTCCTCCTTGGTCAAGTGACTCCCGAGCAGCGATGCCCGGAACCGCACCAGCAGGAACAGTGCGTAGTCGATGCCGAGGGCGAGCGCGAACATCAGTGCGAAGTTCATCGCCCAGATGGAGACGTCCACGAATTGGGCGACGATCCACAGCGCACCGGCAGACGAGGCGAGACCGACGATGGTGAGCATCAACGGCAGCCCCGCCGCCACGAGCGCCCCGAACGCGAACACCAAGATCGCAAGCGTGACCGGCCACGACAGCACCTCGGACTTCATCATGGCCGTCTTGTTGGCCTCGTTGAAGTCCGACCACATGCCCGACGCGCCGGTCAGGTTGACACTGACGTCGGAGGTTCCGAGTGCGCGGAGCGGGCCCTTCAACTCGTCTGCAGCCCGCACCATCTCGGTCGGGTTCGCGGCTGCTCCCGCCATCACGATTGCCGTGTGCCCGTCACGCGAAATCGTCATGCCGGGCGTCGGCGGGACGACCGACGTCACCGCGGGATCCTCGCCCAAGGTCGTGGTGACCTTGGCCAGAACGTTCTTGAAGGTCTCATCGGATGTCGTGGCGGTTGTGGACGACACGGCGACCATCAGCCCGTGACTCGCCTGGCCATCGAAGTTCGCTTGGATGAGGTCGCGTGCCTGCACCGACTCCGATCCGGAGTGCTCCCAGCCGGCGCCTGACAGCGCATGTTCGACCCTCGGCGCAAGTGCACCAAGTCCCACCACGATGACCGCCCAGATGATGAGGACGAGTTTTGCGCGGCGTGCAGCCCAGTGTCCCAGGCGCCCGAGTGGTCCGACTTCGTTCATCGGTTCTCACCTGCCGCGCATGCGCGCCCAAGCAACAGCGACGCCGGGCAGGCGCCGAGGGTCGCAAACGTGAGCTGGTTGACGGCGACGAATGCCGCGAGTGCCAAGTACCACGGCGACACGAACGCGCCCAACACGGCGCTCGTCAAGGTGAGGGTTCCGGCAAGCCCGAACAGCGTGCGCTGCCGGCCGGCCGATGAGCAGATGGTGCGTTTCACGCGGGGAGGTCCTCTCCGATCAGATGATTAAGTTCCGCAATCTGGGCCTTCAACGATCCGCAGACCTCGTCGCACACGCGAAGGAGCGACTCGTCCTGAATCGCGTAGTAGGCGTAGAGCCCGTCCTTGCGACGGCTGACGATTCCCAGGCCGCGAAGCACGCCAAGGTGCTTCGACACGTTCTGCTGGGTGGTGCCGAGTGCACCGACCAGCTGCTGAACCGTCTTCGGTTCGTTTCGCAGCTGCTCCAGGATGCGCAGTCGGATGGGCTCACCGATCGCGCGAAAGCGTTCGGCGATCAGTTCGATGAGTTCCTCTGGCAGTTGGTGGTCGGCCACCGGTATCACCCCCATAAATTGCGGACGGCGGTGATACTGCCATACAACTGAACAATTGTCTAGTTGTTTATGGGGAGGTGCGTGCCCGTGGTCGTTGGGCGAGGATGATGGCGAGGATTCCGAGAACGAACCCGATGCCGTTGAGTACCAGCAGGACGATGACTGCGGCGCCGGCGAGGGAGTCATCTGCGGGGCCGACGGTGGTTGCCCAGACGCCCACCGCGACAAGGATCGCGACCCCTGCGGCACCGACGATCAGCTGGCGGCGCCGTGTGCGAGCCAGCGCCGCGGTGGCGAGGCCGACCAGGAGTCCGGCTCCGCCGAAGACGAGGAAGCGCCCGACCATGGCGACGATGTCGTTCATGGGCGGCGGGTGGCGGGTCGTCGATTCACAGGCGCATCGTAGATGCCGGCTCGGCCGAATTCTGTAGCGTGAACCTATGGGCGATTTGACGAACCCAGCGTCGGCGATCTCCGT
Organism: uncultured Actinomycetes bacterium; assembly: GCA_937871165.1. Taxonomy (GTDB): domain Bacteria; phylum Actinomycetota; class Thermoleophilia; order Miltoncostaeales; family Miltoncostaeaceae; genus CALMEC01. The sequence continues at coordinate 5,424 of CALMXK010000086.1, read as the reverse complement.
TGATGAACTCGTCGTCACCCGCGGACGCAAGGCTGTGCTCCACGGCTTGTCCTGTTGCGTCGAGGCTGGTGCGGTGACCGGCTTGCTCGGACCAAGTGGCTGTGGCAAGACGACGCTGATGCGTGCGATCGTCGGCGTCCAGATCGTGCAGTCGGGAACGGTTCACGTGCTCGGCCGCCCTGCCGGCGATCCGGGGCTTCGGGCTCGCGTGGGGTATGTGACGCAGGCGCCGAGCGTTTATGCGGACCTGACGGTGCGTCAGAACGTCTGGTACTTCGCAAGGGTCGCCGGTGCTGACTCGTCGACGGTCGATCGCGTGATCGAACGGGTGGGACTCGTCGACGAAGCGGACCAGCTTGTGCACGACCTGTCGGGCGGGCAGCACAGCCGCGCGTCGCTCGCATGTGCACTCGTGGGGGCGCCCGACGTGTTGGTGCTGGATGAGCCGACCGTAGGGCTCGATCCGGTCATCCGCGCGGAGCTGTGGGACTTCTTTCACGAGCTCGCGGCCGGCGGTGCCACGCTGCTCGTGTCGAGTCACGTTATGGATGAAGCCACGCGGTGCGATCGGCTGCTGTTGATGCGCGAGGGCGACATCATCGCCGACGACACGCCCGACGCCATCCGGGCCGCCACCGGCACCGCGGACCTGGAGCAGGCGTTCCTGCGGTTGATCAGGGCGGAGGCCAGCGAATGAATCCGCGGATTCTCGGGGCCACGATCGCCCGCGTCTTGCGGCAGCTGAAGCATGATCATCGGACGGTTGCGCTCGTCGTCGTGGTGCCGATCGTGTTGCTTCTGTTCGTGCATGCGCTGTTCTCGGACAGTCCGGCCGCGTTTGATCGCATCGGGCTTGCGATGCTCGGCATCTTCCCGTTCATCATCATGTTCCTCATCACGAGCATCGCGATGCTTCGCGAGCGCACGACGGGGACGCTCGAGCGCCTGCTCACCACACCGATGAACAAGGCCGATCTGCTGTTCGGCTACGGCGTGGCGTTCGGGGTGGCCGCCGCGGTGCAGGCCACGATTGCGACCATGGCCGCCTACTGGATCTTCGGGATGAACACCGGCGCCCACGCGGTGTGGGTGATCCTTGTGGCGGTGGTGAACGCCGTGCTCGGTGTTTCGCTTGGGCTGCTTGCCAGTGCGTTTGCGCGGACCGAATTCCAGGCGGTGCAGTTCATGCCGCTGATCGTGACGCCGCAGCTGCTCACGTGCGGCTTGTTTGCACCGCGCGACCAGATGGCCGGGTGGCTGCAGCACATCAGCGACTTCTTCCCGCTGACCTACTCGGTCGAGGCGTTGCGGGACGTCGGCATCAACCCGTCGCCGACGTCGACCTACTGGACGGACCTGGCCATCGTGTTGGCAGTGGTCATCGTGGCGCTGGTGGCGGCCGCGGCGACCCTTCGCCGGCGCACCGCATAGGGTCGTTTGCAGTTAACCGTTCTGGTGTCAGACACCAGAACGGTTAACTGCGCGAAGGTCAGTTGCGCGAGAACGGCAGTTCGGCCGTGAGCCAGCCGACGAGGCCCTTCGGGTTGCGTGTCTGGGTGAGGACCTCGCCCGGACCCTCGAACTCGAAGACGAACCCTTCGCCGCTCTTCATGCTCTGGATCGAGCGACCCTCGACGGCTCGGCGCAGGGTCATGGTGATGCCCTCGTCGTAGGCGACCATGTGCCCCGAGTCCAGCACCAGGCGTTCGCCGACGCCCAGCCGCACCGACTCCATTGCGCCGTAGCAGCCGATCACCACCGGTCCGGTTCCGGTCAGGCGGACCAGGAAGCCGCCTTCGCCGCCGAACAGGTTCTTGAAGCCGCCCCACTTTGTGTCGAGCGTGATGTCGGCGGCTGCGGCGATCCATGAGCCGCGTGACAGAAAGATGCCGCGCTCGGGTGTCAGGTCGCGCACCACGATGTCGCCGGGCAAATTCTGCGCCACATCAACCCATCCTCCGCCGGCAGGTGCGGTGTAGGTCGCGATGAACAGCGACTCGCCGCCGAGCACGCTGCGCTTCAGGCCCTTCATCAGGCCGCCTTCCATCTTCGCCTCGATCGCGACCCCGCCCGACGTGGCCATCATGGCCCCCGATTCGACGCGCAGGGATTCGTTCGCCTGCAGTTGGCAGCGCGCGACACCGAAGGCGGGGCCATGGCGGACATCAACATTCATTGGGAAACTCCTGTTGGTCGGACTCGTGCGCGGACGGACCCGTCCGCGTCGTCTTTCACAAGTTCTCCATCCGGCCTCGATCGGCCTTCCACGGGCGGTTGCGGACGACTACGAATCGCCAGTCCGGGTCACCCCGGACAGGCTCGTCGCAAGGTGTTCGCGGGGCCTCGCTCGGCGTTCAAGGGCCGGTTGCGGATGATTACTAATGAGCTCTCCGGGCTGTCCCGGAAGGATCGACGTCGAGGGTCGTTCCGAGGGTCAATCCGTCACCGGATATAGGCCGTTTGGCCAACGCGGACGCGGGTTTGCCGGGCGTAGCGTCGGTGTTGGCCGGATTGGCCGGCCGTCGGGACAGCTCGGCCTGACGCCGGTTGTCACGCTCCATCGGAGGGAGGAGTGCGCCATGGGATACCGGGTCGTAGTCATTGAAGTTGAGGGCGGGTCCGACAAGTGGATCGACGGTCACCGCAAGGACACCATGCCCATCATCGAGTCACTCAGAAGTCTGGGCGTGGACGCGGATGTGCGGTACTACCGTCCAGACTGGAAGGACCAGCTGGTTGATGACTTGGTCGGTTGGTGCGACGGCTACATCAGTCGTGTGAATCCGGGCAACCTGCCCGGCGGTGAAGCTGACTACTTTGATTTTCTCCGAGCGTTATCGGAGAAGGGCATGGTCGGCATGTCACATCCGGATCAGATGCTCACCTTCGGTGCGAAGGATGCGCTCGTCAAGTTGGCCGACACCGATCTGGTTCCGGACGACACCTACGCGTACTACGACGTGGAGACGCTGCACTCCACGTTCCCCAAGAGCCTTTCCTACGGCGAGCGGGTGCTGAAGCAAAACCGTGGATCCACGGGGGAGGGGATTTGGCGTGTGCAGGTGGTGGATGCGGAAACCACTCCTGGCACGCCACTCCCGCTCGACACCAAGCTTCGCTGCACTGAAGCCGTGGACAACCACCAGGAGGAGTTCCTGCTCGGCGACTTCCTGACGTTCTGCGAGCAGTACGTGATCGGCGACAACGGCATGCTCGTCGACATGCGGTTCATGCCGCGCATCGTGGAGGGTGAGGTCCGCATCCTGCTCATCGGCATGACGCCGGTGTTCGTGGTGCACAAGAAGCCGGCTGACGTGGAGGGCGCGTTCTCCGCCACGTTGTTCTCCGGGGCGCAGTACACCTACGATGCGCCGGAGAAGTGGGGCGAGTTGATCGACATGTTCAACCGCGAGTTCGCGCAGGTGCGCGATCGGCTGGGAGACTTCGACATCCCGCTCATCTGGACCGCCGACTTCATGCTCGACACGAAGGCCGACGGCTCAGACACATACGTGCTGGGCGAGTTCAACTGCTCCTGCGTGGGCTTCACGAGCCATCTGGATCAGGGAATCCAGGAAGTCGTTGCCAAAGAAGTGCTGAGCCGCTTGGAGCGAAACGGCGAGCCGGTTCGCGACACCTCGGACGAGAAAGAGCGTGTGAGCGACCGTTCGTACGCCTGATCGGTCCACTTGGCGGCGGAGGGCCTACCTCTGTCCGCCAAGTGCTGCTATCCTCGCCGAACGTGATGAGCCCCCTCGCACAAATGATTCTGTCGTTCTCCCGCAGGAGCTTGGCCTGACCGCGAAGTTGATGACTCGTGCCTCCTAGGCGCGGGCCCGACACCCGTCCGCCGGCGACACCGTCGACGCGGATCAATGAGGCGATCCGAGGCGACAAAGTCCGCCTGATCGACGAAGAGGGCGAGAACGTTGGCGTTGTTTCGCTGCGTGACGCCCTGGACATGTCTGTCAAGCGTGACCTCGACCTGGTCGAGATCGCGCCGGATGCGCAGCCTCCCGTGTGCCGAATCATGGATTACGGCAAGTGGCGCTACGACCAGGAGCAGAAGGCCAAACAGGCCCGCAAGCACCAGAGCACCATCACGATCAAAGAGATCAAGTTCCGCCCCAAGATCGACCCGCATGACTATGCGACCAAGAAGGGCCACGTCGAGCGCTTCTTGAAGCAGCGCGACAAGGTCAAGGTCACGATCATGTTCCGCGGACGCGAGGTCATGCACGCTGCGCGCGGCGAGGCGATCCTGGTGCGTTTGGCCGAGGAATTGTCGGATTTGGCCATTATTGAGAGCCGTCCCAACCTGGATGGCCGAAACATGGTTATGATGCTTGCTCCGATCAAGCAGTCGACCACGAAGGCCGATGGGGAAAAGACACCCAAGGCCGCGCCGTCTGAGGAGGAGCTGAACGCTCCCGCAGCGGTGGCTGTCGAGGCCGACGCACAAGTGAGCGAATAGGCATGCCGAAAGTCAAGACCAACAAGTCCGCCTCCAAGCGGTTCAAGGTGACAACCAAGGGCAAGGTGCTGTACACCCACGCGGGGAAGCGCCACAACCTTGAGAACATGTCGCCCAAGCGCAAGCGCAACGCGTCCTCGCCGGACGAGTTGTCGGAGCGCGACACCAAGCACATCCTTCGACTCCTTGGAAAGCGATAACCGATGGCCCGTGTGAAGCGTTCAGTCGGCGCAAAGAAGAAGCGTCGTAAGGTACTTACGCATGCCAAGGGGTACTTCGGCACCAAGAAGAGCTCGTACCGTCGTGCCAAAGAGCAGGTTCAGCGCTCGCTGCGCTACGCCTACCGTGACCGGCGTGTCAAGAAGCGTGATTTCCGTCGCCTGTGGATCGCCCGCATCAACGCCGGCGCCCGTGCGAATGGCCTGACGTACTCGGAGTTCATGCATGGTGTCGGCCTTGCCGGCATCGAGTTGAACCGCAAGATGCTCGCCGACCTGGCAACGCATCAGCCCGAGGCGTTTGCAGGCATCTGCAAGCGTGCTCGCGAGGCGCGCGACGCCGCCTAGTTCGCCATACGGAGGGTCAAGGGGTTCTGACGGTGGGACGCATCTGCGTCCCATTACGTCGTTCAAGAACCCGTCGCTTGGACTCGTGCGATCGCTCGAGTCCAAGAAGACCCGCCGTGACCTGCGGCTGGTGGTGGCGGAAGGGGAAGACCTCTTCGACGCCGCATATGCCGCGGGGCTTCGCTGCGAGCTGGTGTTGTTCGACGCGGAGCGGGTTCCCGCCGACGATCCGCGTGTGCGCCTGACCTCACGGGTGACGCAGCGCTACTCCGTGCCCGGGGAGATGCTCGCCCGTGTCAGCGCGATGGGACACGCCCCGCGCGTAATCGGTGTGTTCGCACACTGTCTCTTATACACATCTCCGAGCCCACGAGACTAAGGCGA
>CALMXK010000085.1 GCA_937871165.1 uncultured Actinomycetes bacterium | reverse complement strand
CATCGGCGCGGTGGGCGGTGGCGAGCACCGGCACACCGAGGTCACGAGCGATCTGCACCGCGGCCCAACCGTCCGGCACCACCATTTGCGCGTGGATGATGTCGAACGGCCACCGCTTGTAGATCCGGCGCAGCGGACCGCGAAGCGCCGCGGCCATGATTCGGGCGTTCTGGGCGCCGAGTTTGGCGCCCGGCAGCGAGATCTTGCGCGGGTAGAGCACGCGCACGCCTTCGAGGACGTCGGAGCGTGGGACGCTGCGGTGCGCCGACCAGCGCGAGAGTCCCGGGGGCGCCCAGCCGGTGGGTGACACGACGCGCACATCGTGGCCGAGCCGTTGCAGGGCACGTACCTGCTCATGAACGAAGATTCCCTTGGTGGGATTCACCGGCCCCGGGTACAGATGGCTCAACATCAGAATTCTCACGGCTGTCTCCCCCGCGTTGCCGACAACAAGACGGTGGTGGCAAGGCACACACCGAAGGTGATCCACATTGGCGAGAACGCCAGCGCACTCGACGGCGCCAGACTTCCGACGACGAAGCCGACGAGCGCGGCCGTTCCCGCAAGTCCCAGATAGCGAAGCAAAGGATCCGGACTGCGCGCCGCGCGCAGTTGGCGCGACACCATGAACACATATACACAGATGTAGAGCGCGATGCCGATCAGGCCGAGGTCCGCCGCCACCTCCAGCCACCAGTTGTGCAGCAGGAGCACGACCTCCGGATACTCCGTGCGCTCGGCGATCGCGGCGCTCGAGTTGCCGGCCCCCGCCCCGATCCCGCCGGTCTCACGTACAAGGGTGAGGCCTTCGTTCGTCAGGCTCGCCCGCACCGCCCCCGAGCCGACGCCGTTGTCCACCTGTTCGGTCAGCAAGGTGAAGCTGAACTTGCTGAGCGCGCGGTCCGACAGTTTGATCGGGCCGACGCCGTTCAGTGCCGGCACGAGCACCAGCGCGGCTGCGGCCCCCAGGGCGAGGGCTCCGAGGAACGCCTGACGGCGCATCGACCTGTCCATCGCGAGGACGATGAAGAAGGTCAGGAACACGAGTGCCGTGACCAACAGGTTGGTCTTGCTTCCGGTGTACAGGAGCAGCAGCAGCGTGGTGAGCCCGCCGGCCGCACCGATCACTCGCAGGCGGATGTCGCGAAACACGATCACAAGTCCCACGAAGTACGGCAGCGTCAGCGTCAGGTAGGTCGCGAGGTTGTTCTCATTGCCGAAGAACGACGTTGCGGCGAATGCCGTATCGGCGGTCCGATCCAGAAGCCGCGACGTGGGAAGGCGGATGCCGAGGACGAGTTCCATCAGCGAGACGGCGACCACGACAAGGAACACCGCTCCGAGGATCTTGAGCAGCTGGATTATGCGCGCTCGCGTGGAGAAGGTGACCGCGATCGTCAGGCTGAGGGCAACGCCCAGTGCGAACAGCCCGATCCATCGAATCCCTTCCGTCGGTTCGTCCGCCCAGGCGAGCGAAATGACGGCCCACAGCAGTATCAATCCGAACAGCGACGCCGGCAGCGAGAGGGCGCGCGGCCACGGGATCGCGCCGCCGATCGCCAGATGGGCGAGCACGCCCGCAAAAAGCAGCACGATCACCACCCGGAAGGCCGAGATGCCCGGCGCGGTCGGCAGTGCGAGGTTCGGTCCGGCGATCGCGGTCACGATCGCCGCCACGGCAAGCGCTCGCCCAAGAACACCGACGGGGCGGGTCCAGGCCACGAGCACCGCGCATGCGACGATCGTGAGCGCTGCGCCGACAGGCGGAACGAATACCGAGAGCGCGGCACACAGCGCCGTCACGGCGCCCACAGCCACCATCCGCGGTCCCACCGATGGGCGGGTGAAGGAAAATGCGTGAGCCATCGCCGGAGGCGACATTATCAGGGGTCGTCGACACCGGACACGGCGAAAGTACCCGTACCGCGCCGACGAGCGGCCGTCCCCCGCTACCCTTTGGGTCAGCGGATCAGTGCACTCTCAGAACCCGAGGAGGGCTCGTGGACAGTGGTTTCCCATTCGGCGGCATGTTTGGCGACTCGGAGGATCTGCAGCGCAATCTGCAGGACATGATGGAACAGATGCAGGGCGCCCAAAAAGTCGCGTGGGCGGACAACGCCATCAACCTGGCCGTCCAGATGACCGTTGCCTGCATCCAGCGCCTCGATCTGGCGGGCCAGCCCGAGCAGCAGGCGACGCAGGTTCGCGACGCCATTCGTGTGTTGTTCCCCGAGGCGGTCATGCTCGTGCGGGAGGCGCGCCAGGGCCTGACGTAGGCGGGTACCCGGCCGGTTGCCTTCTCGCGCCGATCGCAGGTAGGATACGAACGTATGTTCGTCTTACGAGGAGGACCTGATGGAACCGATCACGAAAGTGGACTTCGTGGCCGTGCCGGCCACCGACGCCGACCGTCTACGCGGGTTCTACGTCGACACCCTCGGCCTTCGCCCAGATGCCCAGAGCCAGTACGAGTTCTGGGTCGGCGAGACCTGTTTCGGCATCTGGGAGCCGGAGAAGATGCGAATGCCCTTCTCACCCCAAAAGAACGCGCACATCGCACTTCACGTGGATGACATCGAAGCGGCGCGCAGCGATCTCGAAGCCCGAGGCGTCGAGTTTCTGGGAGAGACCTTCGACACCGGGGTCTGCAAGATGGCGCTGTTCATCGATCCCGACGGAAACGATCTGATGCTCCACTCCCGGTACGCCCCGCATGGTGAGCAGCAGGGAGCCTCCGAGTAACGACCGTCGGCGTGGCTCAGCTTCGTGCGGGCCACGCCGACGAGCTATGCGGACAGCAGCAGTGTCAGGCCGGTCAGCGTGAGCGCCACCATCACTGCCAGCATCGGGATCTGCGACGCCGTCGCACGTTTCTGACCGAAGTCTTCAAGGGCCCGGTCATGCGCCAAGATGACACCCGCGATATGACCGATCACGATCGCCATCGTCTGTACGAGGGCGATCGTCGTGGCGCCCATGACGCGGTAGTCGATCTGATGGTCGGCCGTGCCGAACAGATTCCATCCCTGTCCGTACGGGTCCGAGAGCAGCCGCCATGCGGACTGGCCCTCGAACACTGCAAGCGAGAAGTAGTGGGCAACCGAGTACGCCACCGCGATCGGCACCAGGCTCGGCGCGAATCGAAGTGCCGTGCGGCGAGCATCTCCGCGACCGATACGCGCGACAAACCGGGTGCCGACCAGATACAGGACCGCCACGGCCAGGATTGCGCCGACGAGACCGACCGTGTTGATCGCCGATCGCTCCCATCCCTGCACGTCGCCAAAGGCGTCCACGAACCACCGGCTGCGTGAGATGCCGTCGAAGGTCGTGCCGCCGATGACCGTCACCACCACCGCGGACAGTCCGCGTCGGGCAGGCACCGCGGCGAGACCGGAGAATGGCCGGCGAATCACCCGGCGACCGTTCGAGTCGCGCCCGAACGGTGCGATCGCCGCAGCCAGGGTGAACAGGACCGTGAAGCCTTCGCCGGTCTGAATCCACGCCCGCCCCCACCGTGCCGCCGCGGCGAACACGATGAGCGAGTACGCCGTAATCGCGACGGCAAGCACCCGCGGATTGCTCGGTTCGGGGTGGGCGAGCTCGAGCCATTGAAACGCGAAGAGCCCCGCCACCGCCGGCCAGTGCGAGGTGACAAGAAGACGACCGTCGTCTGGCATGGGTGCCTTCGCTGGACCGATGCGTCCGCTCGCATACATCGCGATGGTGTCCCATGGGTTGAGCGCCCGCCAGAGATCGCCGAACAGTGCACACGCCCACAGCAGAAGGATCCAGAACACGACGTAGACGGCGACGGGCGCGATGTTGTCGCTCGGATTTGTGGGACCGCCCCACGCGGCGATCACCACGACGACGAACGCCACCAGCCCGATCGTGCGGCCGACCGGCACGCCGATGGTCGCGAGTCGCCCCGTCCACCCCCCGAGCGGACGGCCCTGCGACATCGTCGCGAGCCGTGCGGTCTGCCACATCACGGCCGCCACGAAGAACGAGATGACGACGGCCAGCATGGCCGCCACAAGGAAGAAGTTCTTGGGGATCGGCAGGTCACCACGGGATCCGATGCCGTGCGCCGACGCCGCCGACGCCCATGTGAGGGCGCCGACGGCACTGAATCCGATTGTGCGGCGAATCGTCACTTGACGGTGAGCTCCATCACGTTCGTGCCGGCGTGGTGCAACTCCACTTCAAACCGTCCCGGAACTGTCTCTTATACACATCTGACGCTGCCGACGAGCGATCTAGTGTAGATCTCGGTGGTCGCCGTATCATT
>CALMXK010000084.1 GCA_937871165.1 uncultured Actinomycetes bacterium | reverse complement strand
CAGAAGACGGCATACGAGATTCGCCTTAGTCTCGTGGGCTCGGAGATGTGTATAAGAGACAGCAACCGGTTAGGCGAAGACGATCTCGTCTTCGAGCTCACCGGCTTCCAGACGCTCGGTGATCTTCTCGATTGCGATCTGGTAGAGCACCGGACCCAGGTGTTCCATCGGCCCGTCGAGCACCTCGGGTGCCTTGGTGTGCACGCGCACACGCCCGATGAAGCAGGTCTTGATGGCGATCAACGCGTCGTCGCGGTACACGTTCACCTGAAAGCCCCAGAGCGCCGACGGGCTGTCGGACAGACTGGCACGGACCCCTTGGGGCTCGAGTTCGTAGGTGACGCCGTCCGCCACAACCGGGTACCGAACCTCGTCTTCGCTCACAGGTCAACCACCTCTCCGTCGTGTGTGACTCCGGCAGCCGCCCCGCCACGCCGCGGATCTCCCGCGCCGTCCAGCCGTCCGTCGACTGAGCTCACCGCCGAGACGCCGCCGAAGAACAGGTTGCGGCTCTGCCATCTGCGTAAACGATACCCGCCCGCGGCGAGCGCATCGCAGACCTGGTCCGGGACGCCGAACTCCACGTCGATGCCGTCACGTTCCGGATGGATGCGCGCCAGGTCGACCGCCTCATGCACGGAGCGGCCGCGATCGATCACATCGACGAGCGTCTGCAAAATGGCCGAACGCAGACGGTTGGAGCCTGCCGATCCGAGGGCGACCATCGGCGTCCCCCGCCGCACGGCGATGGTCGGCGCCATCATCGAGGTCATTCGCATCCCGGGCCGAACCTGCCCGAAGCCGCCCGGGTTCAGGTCCTCTTCCCCCAGCATGTTGTTGAGCAAGATCCCCGTCTCGGGAACAACGACGCCACTGCCGGATCCGCACGACGACGACAGACTGACCATCATTCCGTCGGAGTCGACCACGGCGACGTTGGTCGTACCGGTCGGCTTGCGCGATGGGGTGGCGAGGAGCGCCTCCGCAAAGTCGGGATCGTGCAGCGCGTCGATGAAGTCGTCTGTGCGCAGCCCGTTCGCGTGCGTTCCCGCATCGGCAAGGGCCTGGTAGAAGCTCGCCTCGTCGACCACGAGGTCCGGGGCGATGGTGCCAAGTGCCGCGAGGATCAGGACGCCGCCTGCCGAGGGCGGTGGATTCGTGATGAGCTCGACATCCCCGCGCGCCAACCGCAGCGGTTCACGCTCGATGATGGCGTAGTCGAGGAAGTCTTCGGCGGTCACCAGCCCGCCATTGTCGGCCAAGTGGCTGACGATGGCGCTCGCGACAGCGCCACCGCGCAGGGCGGCCTCACCGTGGCGGGCGATCTCCTCGTAGGTCTCGGCGAGCTCCGGCATGCGCAGGACCTCCCCCGCACGCAGGACGTGTCCATCCGGCGCGAAGATGCGCTTCGACGCCGGCGTGTGGCACAGCATCGCCCCGAGAATCTCGAACAAATATGCGATCTGGGGCGTGATCTGCACGCCCTCGCGCGCGAGCCCCATGGCGGGCGCCAGCACCTCGCCAAGTGGCAGACGCCCTCGCGTGGCCACCGCATGGGCGATCCCCTGGGCCATGCCTGGCACGGCGACCGACGCGTCGCCGATGTGGAACTGCTGGTCGGCACCGCCGAAGGGCACGACGAACGAGTCGAGCATGTCCGGCTCCAACCGCCGACCGTGCGGTCCGCGCCCAGGACCCTCCACGAAGAAGTCGAGCAGCGTGGCGTCACCGTCGGGGGTGCGCACAAGCAGGAAGCCGCCTGCGCCAGGCCCGGTGAGCGGGCTTTCAGCGACTGCGGCTGCAGCGGCGGCCGCGCACGCGGCGTCCACCGCGTTGCCACCGGCTGCAAGGACCGATGCGCCTGCGCGTGCGGTTGCCGGATGCCCCGCCGCGACGACTCCGACACACGTCGGAGCGCCGTGGGTCACGGGCGGTCGGGCTCGTCGTCCTCGGTGGGACGACGAAACAGCTCCGTGGGAAGATCCTCGGCGCGACTTCCGAAAAGTTCCTTCACTCCTGGCGGCAGGTCATCGCGAGCAGCCGCCTCTTCGAGGGCGGTCTCACGCCCGACCGTGTCGATGGCAGTGAAGTCGGGGGCCTCCGGTGGCTCCTGCGGCGATGCGGGCTCCTGGAAGACCGGCTCCACGGGAAGCGGCGGGAACAGCGGTATCGACGGTGAGGGCGGCTTCGGTGCCTCGACTGGAGGTGCGTCGGATGCGGGCGCAGCCGTCTCGGCAACCGGCGGGGTCGGCGCGGGTGCGGACGCCTCGCCAGATGGCGCGTCAGACGTGGAGCCGTCACCGGCGCTCGGCGGCGCAGCCTCAACCGTCGGGGGCGCTCCGTCGGAGGCGGGCGCGTCCGAGGCCTCGGGCGCAGCGATCGGTGTGATCGGCGGCGGATCGTCCTGGTCGAACAGTCCCGGCCCACCCGGCGTGGAACGTACCGGCTCAGTGGAGACGGGAGCCGGGCTGAGCGGCGGGAAGATCGGGGTGCTTGCCGACGGGGCGTTGCCGATCGGTGTCGGGGCGGGCGGCGGCGCAGCGGCGGGTGTCGGGGTCGGCGGCGCCGACTGCGACGATTCGGGGCGGGTGCCAAAGGCCGGGCGGACCAGGTCTGCGGCGGAACGCGACGGTGCGGCGCGGCGGCCGGTGAAGCCTGCGGCGACCACGGTGACCCACACTTTGCCTTCGAGCTCGGGGTCCACGGTCGCGCCGAAAATGATGTTCGCTTCAGGGTCGGCGGCGTCCGACACGACCTTGGCGGCGCGACTGATCTCCGACAGTGACAGGTCGCTGCCACCGGTGATGCCGAGCAGGATGCCACGAGCGCCATCGATGGGCGTCTCAAGCAGCGGCGAGCTGATGGCGGCGAGCGCCGCTTCCTCCGCACGCTGAGGACCGCTCGCGTAGCCGATACCGAGCAGCGCGCTCCCGGCGCCTCGGATGACGGTGCGCACGTCGGCGAAGTCCAGGTTGATCAGGCCGGGCAGCGTGATGAGGTCGGTGATGCCTTGCACGCCTTGGCGCAGCAGGTCGTCACAGACGCGAAACGCGTTGACCATGCTGACGTTCTTGTCGAGCACCGACAGCAGGCGATCGTTCTGGATCACGATGATCGTGTCCGCCTGGTCGCGCAGGGCGTTGATACCGGCCTCGGCCATTTGGAGGCGGCGGTTGCCTTCGAACGCGAACGGACGCGTCACGACGGCGATCGTGAGGGCTCCCATCTCGCGCGCAAGCTTGGCGATGATGGGTGCGCCGCCGGTGCCGGTGCCGCCGCCCTCGCCCGCCGCGATGAACACGAGGTCCGCGCCGCGCAGGGCACGACGAAGCTGCTCTTCGCTTTCACGCATCGCTTGTTCGGCCATTGCGGCGTTACCGCCGGTGCCGCGTCCGCGGGTGCTCTCGATACCGACCGGGATGCGGACGTCCGCTTCGGTGGCGTCGAGCGACTGACGGTCGGTGTTGACCGCGATGAATTCCACGCCGCGGATGCCGGCTTCGATCATCCGGTCGATCGCGTTGACGCCGGCGCCGCCGACGCCGACGCACTTGATGACCGCCAGATAGTTGGAGCGCTCAGTCCCGAACGTCGCCGGCGCCTCCCGACCCCACGCCGGTGTTTCCTCGGCGGGAGCGGCGGGCGCGGGCGTGTCGGTGGTGGGACGGAAGAGTTCGCTCAGCGGACCTTCACGCATGCTCGAGCGCTTGTCACTCATGCTGCCGCCCGTCCGTGGTGGGTGCGCGGGTCACGGGCGATGACTTCGTCGGCCAGGCGCCGATACCAGCGCGCGGCCTGCCCGGTCGGGTCGTAGCGGATCACGCTCTTGCCCTCCACGGGGGCTTCCGCGAACTTCACGGTCTTGCCGATTCGGACTTGGTGGACGATGTCGCCGAAGCTCTCTTCGAGCACCATCACCGCCTCGCGCGAGTGCACGGTGCGCCCGTCGTACATCGTCGGCACAATGCCCACAATCGAGACCCGCGGGTTGAGATGCTCGCGCACCTGACCGAGCGTCTGATTCAGCTGCGCCAGGCCTCGCAGGGACAGGTACTCGCACTGGACGGGGACGATCACCCCGTCGGCGGCGACCATGGCGTTGATCGTCAGCAGGCCGAGCGATGGCGGCGTGTCGATCATGATGTAGTCATAGAGTTCGAGGTACGGCTTGATCGCCCGTTCGAGTTGACGTTCCCGGCCGATCATCGCCGACAGCGCGAGTTCCGCGCCGGCGAGTTCGATGCCCGCCGGTGCGATGTCGATCTCGCGCGTCTGGATGATGTCCTTGAGCGGGACGCCTCTGACGAGCACGTCGTACATGGTGATCGGCAGGTTCTCGACGTCCACACCCTGACTCATCGAGAGATTGCTTTGCGGGTCCAGGTCGATGGCAAGCACACGTGCCCCACGGTCCTTGAGCGCGACACCCAAGTTCAACGTGGTCGTGGTCTTGGCGACCCCACCCTTTTGATTTGCGAGCACCAGCACACGAGCCGGTCCGGACATAACGCACCTCGGCGAGAGTTTGAGCGTCCAGCGATTTCTCCGGCCAGGCTGGTATTCCTCCCCGTGCAGCACCGAGCGATGCGCGACGAAATCACCGGACAGGACCCGTCTGACGGTCCGGCGATGCCCACGGACGACGTTCACTGGTGCGACCAATTGGCCACTTGACCGATTCCACGAACCTCTGGCACGGCAACTTCCCTGCAAATTGGCACACTCGGGGGCGGACACCAAGGGATGCGGTCCGCCAAGTGGCCAAGTGGGCATCCGCCAAGTGGCCAAGTTCTGCCGACCCGGGCCCCACGGCTCCGACAAGTGGCCAAGTGGCCAACGCCGGTGTATGAGTCGGCTCGGTCCGCCAAGTGGCCAAGTTTGGCCGACCTGGTCGCACGGCTCCGACAAATGGCCAAGTGGCCAACCCCTGGGGAATGAATCGGCTCCGGTCCGCCAAGTGGCCAAGTGACCAAGTTCGGCGCAGCGGGCCGCCCGACCAACGAGGACGCCGACAGAACACGCACCGGCGCGGATCAGCGCTGTGGCGGATCCACCGTCATGGGCGGACGACGCCAGTGCACCGTCAGATATCGCACCCCGTCATTGCCCGCGCGCAACACTCGCTTCGAACCCTTGGGAATGATGATGCACTCCTGCGAAGCGAGCGCATGGCGGTGATCGTCGATGGTGATGGCGAGCTGCCCGGATGTGACGATCACCAGCACGTCGCGTGCCGTGTTGGTGTGCTCGTCAACCCCTTCACCCGACGACCAGGAGACCAGGTTGACGTTGAGATCCTCACTCGCGATCCCCCACAGCACCGCGCGACCAGAACCCGAGGTCAGGTCGATCGGAACCCCGACACTGGGTTCGGGCCGACTCACTCCGGCGGCAACTCCAAGCGACGCTGTCCGGCCCATGCTGCCGCCTGCGACCGGCGCTGGAAGCCGAGCTTGCGAAGGAGCTGACTCACGTGGTTGCGCACCGTCTTTTCCGACAGGTGCAGCACCTCGCCGATTGCACGGTTGGTGTACCCCTCGGCGATGAGCGCGAGCATGCGACGCTCGCGGTCGGTCAAACCGGCGAGCTCTGCCTCGGCCTGTTTGGCCGACAGCTCGCGGAACTGGTTGAGGAGTGCTCCCGCAGCCCGCGGATCGAGCGACGAAGCGCCTTCGGCCGCCTCACGGATTGCGCGGGTGAGCTGATCCGAATCCGCCTGCTTGAGCAGGTACCCGTTCGCGCCGGCCATCACCGCTCCGACGATCGCCTCCTCGTCGGAGTAGGAGGTCAACATCACGACGCGCATGTCGGGGTGCAGACGTTTGATCTCGCGGCAGGCGTCGACACCCGAACCGTCAGGCAGACGGACGTCCATGAGCACCACGTCCGGGCGCGCCTGGTCGGACATGCTGACCGCCTCGGCGACCGACCCGGCCTCGCCCACCACGCGAAAGCCACTCGTGTGCGCGAGCAGCGACCGAAGCCCGATGCGCACTACGGCGTGATCATCGACGATCAACACGCGAATCACGTCTGTGACGCTCATTTGACACCTCTCGTGGTTTTACGTTTCCGACTCGTCCTGCGCCTCGAAGTCCAACGGGATCGCGATCGCCACCCGTGTACCACCGCCGACCCCTTGTTCGATCACAGCGCGACCGCCGAGTCTGCGTGCGCGCTCCCTCATGTTACGCAGCCCCTGCCCCGCATGTGCAGGCTCCTGCGCGATTCCAATCCCGTCATCCTGCACAATCAGGTCCAGCTCATCGGGAGAAAATGCGAGTTCCACCTCGATGTTTTGCGCCTGACCGTGACGGGTGGCATTGGACAGCGCCTCACGCAGCACCTGTTGCAGGTGCTGGTGCACCTCATCGGGAAGGATCCCTGCCGTCGTCATCCCCGACGCGTGGAAGCGCACAGTCACGCCGGTCGTCTTCCCGTACTTGCGCGCCTGGTCCTGTAGATCGGCCGCGATCATCTGGGCGTTGTCCTCATCAGACGACAGCCCGGAGATGTATTCGCGAATCCCGCCGATCGTCGTGTTGAGACCGTCGACCACGATTCGCACCTCGGACCGGGTGTTCGCCTCCAGCGACATCATCGCGACCGACTCCAGGTGCAAACCGGCGGCGTACAACGACTGGATCGTGCCGTCGTGCAGATCACGCCCGAAGCGCGCCCGTTCCTCCGCGACGGCACGCGCGCGTTCAACCGCCTCCAGCTGTTGCGTCGCCTCGAACTCGAAGATCTCAAGCAACTTGACCGCGAGCGCGGCCAACACGAGCCCGATCGCAGCGCGCACGAGCGACAGTTGGACGCCGAACGCGGAGAACCGATCGGCGTCGAGTGCCTCAGGACCCGGGGCCCAGAACGTCTGGTCGACGAGCAGACCGGCAAGAAACGCGTAGACGACGAAAGCGCCCGCCATGACCGTCGCCGCCGGGCGGATACCCGTCAGGCCGGCATCGGCGAGTTCGTCGCCTTGACGCAGCAGCCCGTACGCGGTGACGAGCGCCGCCGGGATGAGCAGCAGGTGCCGGGATGCGGCCTCGAGTGACCGCTCCCACTGCCCGACATCCCATCCCTTGGAGCGGGCGATCACCGCAGCGCCGACAATCAGCAGCGTCCAGACGCAGGTGCTGCCCAGGGACCAGACGCGCAAGGCATGCCGGCCGCGGACCATCAGGCGAAGGCCGAACTGCAGCAGGAACAGGAACGCCACGGTCTGCAGCAGACCACGCACGATGATCAGCAGGTCGACGGCGCCGGGGCGGATGTAGCCCTCCTGAATCGGAACGAACACCGTGCCCCACACGGCGAGGCCCTCGACGAAGCCGAATGCGGCCAACCAGATCAGCGACTGAGTGAGCCGCAGGCGTGTGGCGCGACGGCGCTGCAGCCAGACGGCGAATCCGAGTGAAAAGAAGACCAGGCCCTGTGCGAACAGGATCATGGTCTCGTTCTGCTCCAAGAAGCGATGCACGCGCTCATGCTAATGGTGTTGGGTCCATCGACACCCGTGGTCGCAGCCGTTCGTGGCGCTCGCGTATCGTCCGACCATGACCCGTCGGCCGCATGCGGTTGTCACAGGCGCCTCCCGGGGCTTCGGCCTCGCGGTCACCGAAGCGTTCGAGAACGCCGGCTGGCGCGTAACCGTCGTGTGCCGCACCCCACCGCCTCCCAATGCCGATCGGGCGGTCGTCATCGGCGACGTCACCGACCCGGCCACCGCGACGGCGCTTGCAGCGGTCATTGGTGACGACCCCCTCGATCTGGTGGTCAACAATGCGGGTGTGAGTGGAGGAAGCCCCACGCTCGGGGCGGTCCGGACGGAGGACGTCAACACCTCGTTTGCCACGAACGTCACCGGGCCGATGTACATCGTGCGCGAATGCCGTCCTGCGCTGCAGGCGGCGGGCGGCGGGCTCGTGGTCAACGTGAGTTCCCGGCTGGCATCGCTGACCCGCCAGGCGGCCGATGACTACCACCAGGCGGTGCGCCAGACGAGCTACGCCTACCGCATCACCAAAGCTGCCCAGAACATGCTGACCATCGCGCTGGCGCAAGAGCTTGCCGTCGATGCGATCGCCGTGTGGGCGCTGCATCCGGGAACCCTCAAAACCAGGTTGGGAACCGAACGTGCCGACACCCCGCCGGACGTCGCCGCGACGGATCTCGTGGAGCGAGTGACCCGACGAGACCCAACGGACATGCGGCCGCGTTTCATCTCACTCGACGAACGCGAGACCGACGCAGGCGACGACCTACCGTGGTGAGGTGAGGTGAGGTGGAACGCCGAGATCGGCGTCCACCCCACGTGACCGGTCAGGCGCTGAACGCGGCTCCGGACATCTGACGCAACCGCAGGACGCGATCCGCAGTGGGCGGATGGCTTGAGAAGAGGTTGGTCAGCCCACGTCCGTTGAACGCTGCAAGCGGATTGACGATGTAGAGCGGAGCCGCAGCCGGGTTGGTCCGCATCGGCATCACCAGGGACGCCCGATCAAGCGTCTCGAGCGCGTCGGCGAGCGGGTTGCCGTCCCCGATGAGTTGCGCCCCGGTCAGGTCGGCGCGGTACTCGCGCTGACGGGAGATCGACATTTGGATGATGGCGGCGGCGAGTGGGGCCAAAATGACCGTGGCGAGCATGCCGATGATTCCGAGCGGGCCGTTGTCCTCGTTGTCGCCCCCACCGAAGAACATGGAGAACTGGAGGAAGTTGGCGACGCCTGAGATGACACCGGCAATCATGGCCGCGACGCTCGCGATCAGAATGTCACGGTTTTTGACGTGGGCCATCTCGTGCGCCAGAACACCCTCAAGCTCACGACTGGACAGCGCGCGAGTGATGCCTTCGGTGACGGCGATCGCGGCATGACTCGGGTTGCGTCCGGTGGCGAACGCGTTGGGTTGCTCGGCCGGTGTCACGTACACCTTGGGCTTCGGCAAACCGGCGCGGGCGGCAAGGCCGGCGATCATGCTGTGAAGCTCGGGGGCCTCGGACTCGCTGACCTCGCGAGCACGACTCATCTTGAGCGCCATCGGGGCGCTCCACCAGTACATCGCCAGGTTTGAGAGCACTGCGAAACCGGCAAACAGGACCATGCCCTGTGCCCCACCCACGACCTGGCCGATCAGCACCATCAGCGCCGTGAGCGCGGCCATCAGTGTGAAGGTCTTGAATGAGTTCTGCGCCTTGACGGCAGCGGTGTTCATCTGTGCGGGATCTCCTTTGAAGCGAAATCGTCGGGGTTGAGTGGATGAGATTGTAGATGCCATGTCGGCAGACCCGGTGCAGACGCTGTTGTGGATGGGTTAACCCGCAACTGGCTACCATGCCACCGATGCATCGCCTGCTCGCCATCCTGATCGCCGCCATCGCACTCACCGGATGCGGTGTGACAAGCGGCCCGGTGACGACGCCGACCGATCTGGACGTGGTCGCGTTGCTTCGTGCATTGCCGACCCCCGCCGGCTACACGCAATCCACCGACGTCACCCGCGCCGACGCGGACGACATCCAGCTGGCGTTCGCTCAGGGCACCGCAGACGCTGCCGCGGCGAAGAACTACATCGACATCGGATTCAAGGACGCGGCGATCCGCCGGTGGACCGGACCGTCGAACCGCACCTTCACCGTCGTTGCCAGTCGGTGGAGCGAGCACCAAACCGCGACCAATGTCGGGGGCGGCGCCGCCGAGGTTATTCCGCTGTCGCGGGGCGCGGTCGCATGGACGCCACCGACGCTGCATGGTGCGCGCGGCACCAAGGCGCCGCCAAAGGCGCCAGGTATGACCACGCTGTCAATGGCCATTGGCGACATCAGCATCGTGATTTTCGCGGCGGGACCGACTGATACCGCACCCGTCGAACGGACGATGGACCTGGTGGCAACATCCCTCGGCGCATGAGCGGTGCCCGGGTCGGGCATCATTGATCACGAATGGGTGAGCTGCAGCGCACATACCGAGGGTCGGCGAAGACCGACGAGGAGCCCGTCGAGCGTCCATACCCCACGTCCAAGCCGACCGAACGGGCCGTGGTTGTCGCAGTCGTGGACGGGTCCGACGACGAGGTCGGCGATCGCCTGGAGGAGTACACCGAGCTCCTTCGCACAGCCGGCGCCGATGTCGCCGAGTCGATCGTGCAGCGACGAGGCGCCCCGCATCCGCGGACGTTCCTCGGCAAGGGACGCTTCGAGGACCTGATGGAGGCGGCCAAGCGCATCAAGCCGGACATCGTTGCCGTGGAAGGCGACCTGACGGCAAGTCAGCAGCGCATCCTGGAAGACCGTCTCAACAAGCGGGTCATCGACCGCACCGGCCTAATCCTCGACATCTTCGCCCTGCACGCCGCCTCGGCTGAGGGGAAGCTGCAGGTCGAGCTCGCGCAGCTTGAGTACAACTACGCCCGCCAGGAAGGGCTCTGGCAGCACCTGGAGCGCCTCGGCGGCGGCGTCGGAACGCGCGGACCGGGTGAAACCCAGCTCGAGTCGGATCGACGACTGCTGCGCTCGCGCATGGCCACACTGCGGCGGCGACTTCGCGAACTGGAGCGCTCCCGTGACGTGATGCGCTCCAAGCGGCTCGAGGTGTCGATCCCGCGCCTGGCGCTCGCCGGCTACACGAACGCGGGCAAGTCGAGTTTGATGAACGCGTTGACCGGCGCCGGGGTCGGTGTCAACGATGCCCTGTTCGAAACGCTCGACCCCACCACCCGGATGTTCAACAACGGCGAAGCCAAGTATTTGTTGTCGGACACCGTTGGGTTCATCCGCGATCTGCCCCACCAGCTGGTGGAGGCGTTCAAGTCGACGCTCGACGAGACGCGCGATGCGGACCTGATCTTGCATGTGGCGGATGCGAGCCAGCCGAGTGATCGGCGTCTGGTGCGTGCCGCCGCCGTGGACAGTGTGCTGGATGAGATCGGGGCGCACGACGTCCCGCGTCTGATGGTCCTGAACAAGGTCGACCGGTGCACCGACGAGGAGCGCGACACGCTGCTGTTCGACCATCCCGACGCGGTGCTGATCTCTGCCCGCACCGGGGACGGGCTTGACGAGCTTCGACGTCGGCTCGACACCTTCGCGCGTGCGCAGCTCGAGCCCATCGACCTGGTGATTCCGTACTCCCAGGGCTCGCTCGTCTCGGCCATCTACGAGGTCGGACGCGATGTGACGCAGGAGCCCGGTGATGACGGGACGCGTGTGCGGGCACTTGTTCCGCCCGCACACGCCGCCCGAATCAGCGCTTTGCTCAGACGATCCTGACGACCGTCCCAATCCGAACGTAGTTGTAGAGCCACTCCACATCGCTGATGTGCATCCGCAGACAGCCGTGTGAGGCCGCGGTGCCGACGGACCAGTCAGCGTAGGTGCCGTGGATGCCGATCGCGGGAGCGCTGGTGCCGATCCACCGGGTGCCGAGTGGATTGCCCGGGCCGGGCGGGATCGGACCGAGGCCTGCTGCCCACGGCGAATCCGGGGGCGACCACGTCGGGTTCTTCTGCTTCTGGATGACGTGGAAGATGCCCCGTGGCGTCGGATACGCCGCGGTGCCAACGGCAACGTCGAAGCCGCGGATACGCCGTTCCTCGCTGTACATCGTCAGGCGGCGGTTGGCGCGGCTGACCACGAGAACGATTCCGACCTTGGTTTTCGTGGGGCGAAGGACCCGTGCCGGCAACACCACGGGCGTGGCAGGACGGTTGAGCACCGCCGCGGCCACGACGCTCACCGCGCTGGGGTACTTGATCGCATAGCCGACTTTGGCCGGCCAGATGCGCGGGGCCATGCCCTTCCAGCTGAGAATGACGTTGCGGGGTTCCTTGCGGACCAACGGCTCCTTGTAGCGAAGCGTCTTCGCGAGGCGTGCGCGATCCACGCTCTGGCGCAGGGGAACGTCGACCGGCCCCGTGATGGCAATGGTTCGCCCGTAGGCCAGTGCGTCGTTGAGCGTCGCGTTGAGCTGGATTGTGAGACCCAGCCCGATCGGCTTCAGGCTCATGCTGCGTCCGCGAAGCACAAGACGAAGCGGCGCCATCCGTGGATTGACAACCTGTGCGGTCAGCGTCGCACGCGCATCGGCCACGGTCATGCCGCCGACCGGAACCCCTTGGATCGACACTTCGGGCGCGAACACGCCGTCCGGCAGTGCTTCCCCGACACCGAATGCCGACGGCGCCAGTGCACCTAGTGCGCACAGCACGCCGATCACCAGTCTCACCCGCATGAGCATCCCTCCGTGATTGGTCGTCGTGCATTGTAGATGTCAGTCACTGCAGTTTCGTTACCGTTCACCGGTGCCGGTCTCACAGAGTGCGTCCGGTGGCAGGTGGATCGTCGCGCGATAGCCGTCCGTCACCGGTCCGTGTTCCAGGCGTCCACCGTTTCGGACGAGTTCGGCGCCGACCGCGTCAAGTGCGATCCCGCGGCCCGAGTCGATGTCGAGTGCGGGAGGACTGCTCGCGTGTTGCCCGCGGTTGGCCACCTCCCATGACAAGCCGGTGTCCGGATGCACGTGGATGTGGAAGGCGACGGCGACCCGCCCGTTGGCGGAACCGTGAACGACGGCGTTTCGCACAAGGTGGCCAATGACGTCGAACAACATCATTGCGGTGCGTGCGGGGATGGTCGCACCGGTCGGATCGGTGTGGGCAAGCGTGAGTTCGACGTGGCGTCGCTTGGCGACTCTGCGGGCCTCGGCGGCGGCGCGCGCCACGATGTCGTCAAGCGGCAGTGTGCGGATCGCCGAGCCGCGGTGGTCGAGGTGCTCGAGTGCCGATTCGATCTCGGGCAACTCGTCACGCAGCGCCTCGACGATCGCATCCGGCCCCGAGCTGCGAAGCACCCGCTCCTCCAGTTCGTGAATGCGGCCCGCAAGAGCCTCGTCGGCCGCGTGTGCGCAGATCCCTTTGAGCTGGTGAAGGGCGTGCAACACCCCGGTGCGGTCGGCGTTGCCGGCCGCCGAGCGGGCGTACGCGATGCGACCGTGTGCGTAGTCGATCAGCTGACCGAGCAGGTTCGGAGGCAATCCCTCATCCAGGTCCGACCCCATCAGCCCGTCCCGCGAACCGTGTTGCGGCGTGACGGCCGAGGCTCGTGCTTCAATTCGTGCACAACGATGTCTGCCGACTCACATTCGTTTCCGGTCAACCTTCGTTCGCCACAGCGCGGATATGGCCATTTCTCCGCCGTCCTGAGTGGCGACGCCGATGATGTTCCACCGGCCCGTCGGGCGGTGCACGATCTGGCGGTCGCGAACGGGTTCGGTGACCGTTCGAGCGATTTGGCGTTGGCGCTCGATGAGTTGCTCGCCAATGCGCGGGAGCATGGGCGTCCGCCGATCCAGGTGGAGACGTGGTACGACGGGCGTGTCGTGCTTGAGGTGACCGACAGCGGCACCGGCTTCGATCCGCGCCTTCCGACGAATCTTCCGGCCCGGGCGGACGACGGTGGCCGGGGGTTGTGGATCATCCGGCAGATCGCCGACCACGTTGTGATCTCAAGTTCCGAGCGCGGCACGACGGTCCGTGTTGAGTTTTCGCACGAACCGCACATCGGCGCGTAGCGGGAGCGGCGAGTCCGGCTACTCGGCCTGACGCATTGCCCACAGGGGCTGGTCGAGTGCGTCCTTGCTGGACTCGGCGGCTTCGACGTTCTGCTGCTGGATCTCGACGAAGACCTCTTTGCGGAACACCGGCACGTCGCGCGGAGCCTGGATGCCAAGGCGGACTTTTTCACCCATGACGGAGAGCACCGAAACTTCGATGCTGTCACCAATCATGATGCTTTGATTCGCCTTTCGCGTCAGCACGAGCATGTGGTCCCGCCTCCTTGCAATTCCACCGTTTAAACGCCGGTGTGAGAGCTATCGGCCTTTCATTGTACTATCTGGGGTCGATTTCCTGCTTTACCGGCAACGAGAGGACTCTACATGCTTCATGGTCGTCGTCTGGACCACGCGCTCGAACACGTCAGCGGATCCCGCTACGCCCTTGTTCATGCGGTCGCAAAGCGCGCCCGCCAAATTACGCTGTGGCTGACAGCCGACCCCGCGGAGCTTCGGGCAGAGGCTGCGCCACCTCCCGTCGCCGGGGAAACCATCACCCGTGACCCGGTGGCGCTCGCCGAAGGCGAGATCCTCGACGGGGAAGTCATCGTCCGATGGGATCCCGATGGCGTGAGCGATGAGCCCGAAGTGCTCGTCACCCCGCTGGAGACCGATCCGCTCCTTCTGGAGGGACTTGACGGCGACGACGACGACGATCTCGAGCTCGGCGGAGACACGGAGTCGCTGACCCCGGCGCTCGCGCAGGTGCTCGACACCGAGGACGCGACCGAGGCCGAGCCCGCAGCCGCGGATGAGGATGCGGTCGAGGCCGATGAGGATCTCGATTCCGAGGAACTCATCGACGCCGAAGACGACGCCATCGAGGTGCCCCTCGACGAGATCGATGAGGGTGACGACGATGACGAGGTGGAGGACTAAGGGTTCCCACCCTTGTGGGTCCGAGTGTGTGGACGGGGCGCCCAGCGGGCGCCCCGTCGCATTTCTGGGCTGTCGTCCACGGAGTCGTGTGCCCCGCATGGGCTGACCACGAGCGATGCCCCACGGCGCCACCGTCTGCGACGAAAGGGGCACTCTCGCATCCGGGGGACGCCCCTGAGCAACGCTGTACGGGCGCTGTTACAAAGTCAGCCATTTGTCCGAGTCAGCACCGCCCTTCCCGGTGTCGCCCAGCGCCCTGATCGGACGCGAACGCGCAGTCACAAAGTCAGCCACTTGGCCGACACACCACCAACGTTATGCACGTTCCGGCCACCGCACAGCCGTCACAAAGTCAGCCACTTGGCCGACTGCGCCGGCCCTGACCGACAGTCCGAGCGGGCCGTCGCGCAACTGTCACAAAGTTGGCCACTTGGCCGACCGTGTCGTTGAACAACCGGCCGCTGAACGCACTGGGAGGGCGGCGATTGACCGGCTGATAGGGTCGCCTACGGCAGCGAACAGACCCGGGCCCGAGAGCTGTACGCCTCGCTGTTGAGGATCAGCACCTGCTTCGCGACGCCGCACTTCATGTTCACCAGCAGCGGCGCCTGGAGATTGATCGTAAGTTCACGGGTACTTCGAGCGACCGTCAGAATCCCAAGGATCGTCGTCTCGCCGAACTCGGTCGCCTGGACCGCACGAACCTCGGCGTCGGCGATCTCGGGGTGGTAGTCGACGATCGCACTCCACGGGTCGGTCACAAGAAACGTGTGAAAGGGCGCGTCGACCGCCTGCAGCCACGACATCGTGGGATCCTCACGCCCGGCGAGCGAGTAGGGCAACAGCACATACCGAACGCAGCTTTCGAACCCGGCGATCGGCTCGGCGAAGTACAGGATCTGCCCCGCATCGAGCTCGAGGCGCCCAAGCACCGGCGAATGGACCGCGATGGTCTCATCCGACGAACCTGCGACGACTCTCAGCATGCGGTGGTATCCCTTCAATTGTGACGGAGCCTCCAATTTGTCCGCCTTGAGATTCATCGGTGAATGCGCGCGGAACTTGAGCGACCGGCTAGCGTTCACTGGGTGGCGCACGAGCTGACAGTTGCGGATCTCACATCCCCCCTCGCCGAGGTTGCGCGGTCCCTGGCCCAGTGGCAGCGCGGCGATTTGGATGAGGCGATCGCCCAGACGCTCGACCTGTCGGCACGCAATGCACACGCGCGCGCATATGTGGCCTGGCTTTGGCAGGTTCGCACGCCGGACGATGTGCCCGTCTGGCTGGTTCCGGTCACGGTCACCGATGCCGCGAAGTTCGCCCCGCGCGGTCCGATCGTCGTCCTCGAGCGCTGTCTGCGGGCAGCGGTCGCCGCAGGTGCGGACCCAGGACACATCACGCTCTTTGACTGGGAGGGGTTCGTCGCCCTGTCGCTGCCGGGCCTCGACCATGAACTGTCCGAGATTGCGCTCACCGAGATGCATCCAGCGCCCGCGACCTGTGACCTCGGACGCGCAGCCGTCATCGCCGACGGACCGCCGCTCGATCTGGCCGCACTGCGCAACCCGACCGGAGATGGCCTCCTGGCGCTCGCCAAGGCGACCCGGACGCACCCTCTTCAGTTCATTCCGACCCTGCTCGAACAAGGGTGGACCCTTGAGGAGCCGACCTTCCCGGACGAGGTCGGGGACCTGCTCGTCCACCGTGGATTCAGCGGGCCGGAGATTCAAGAAAGCGCGCCAAGCCTTGCGATCGAGGACGATCCGTGTCCGCGGCGGCGCTACGCCCGTCGCGTCCTTCGTCGCTTCCTCCACAAGCGCAAGATCGGCGATCAGTACCACACCGCGTTTGATCACCTGGCACACGGCGTGGCGCCGGAGGATCGCGCCGATGCGTACGCCATTGGCGAGGCGCTGCTTCGGGCGGGACTGCTCGGCGAGAAACCGAGCACGGGCCAGCGTCACGTCTTTCTTCGTCGGGAGGCGCTTCCGCGCATCCATTCGCTGATCGAGCGGGCCGAGAGCGACCCGACGCTGGACGGAGAATGGACATGTCCGCCACCGCGACGCTGATCTGTGGGTGTATCGCAGCTGGCATCATGGCGCGGTGGACACGTGACGCACTGCGCGTCGGTGACGTACAAGGGGTATGACCGTTGCCACATCGCTGGTGAGAGAACAACGACGTACATTCGCCGCGCCGACGTTCGCCGACGTCGCGGCCGCACATATGGCTGCGGTTCATCGTTATCTCACGCAGATGGTCCGCGACGGCCAGCTCGCGGAGGATCTCACCGCGGAGACCTTCGAGCGGGCCTTCGTCAACTGGCATCACTTCAACCCGTCGAAGGGAAGTGCGCTCACCTGGCTCATCACGATCGGACGACGAATCGCCCTTGACCACCTGCGCTCAGAGACGCGTCGTCGTGGCCGGGAGACCCGCGCAGCCGCGCAGGCACCGACCGAGACGCCGGCACCGGAGCTGCGCTTCATGTCGCCGGAGATGGTGTCAGCCCTCGACCAGCTGTCGGAGATCGAGCGGGAGGTTGTTGCGCTGCGCGTCCTGCTCGACGTGGACGGCGCGAGTGCCGCAGCACTGATGGGAATCAGCCCGTCGGCGTGCTCCACCCACCTGCATCGTGCGATGACGAAACTTCGGAAGGAGCTTCGCCGTGACTGATGACGAACTCACACCTTTGCGACTCGATGCCATCATGGACGGCGAGGCGGCAGTGAGCGACGAGGAGCGCGAGATGCTCGCGCTGGCCGCGCAGTTGCGCGCCGACGTGCCGCACCCGTCGCCGGCGCTGCGAACACGAATCACTGCCATCGGTGACCAACCGGCGCGTCGCAGCCCTGTCTCTTATACACATCTCCGAGCCCACGAGACTAAGGCGAATCTCGTATGCCGTCTTCTGCTTGA
>CALMXK010000083.1 GCA_937871165.1 uncultured Actinomycetes bacterium | reverse complement strand
AGACGGCATACGAGATTCGCCTTAGTCTCGTGGGCTCGGAGATGTGTATAAGAGACAGAGCACGGTGTCCCAGAACGGGTTGGCCTTCTTGAAGTCGATGACGGTGATCGGTGCCTGCGGGTATGGAGGGAGGACACTCCACCGGTGTTGCGTGGAGCTGGATCTCCGCTTGAACTACCCGCGATCATGCAACACATGAGGCGATGGCTGGATCAGAATGGCTGAGAGTGAATGAGCTTTGGTGGCTCTTCCGGTTGGAGTGTGGCCCGGGGCTGGAGGGGTAGCGATTGAGTGGGCGTGGAGGGGCGCGACAGCGTTGCACCTAAAGGCGACTGCGACGATGAGAATATCCTGTGTGGTGCCAGGCGCCAGGGGGGACAATCACTACGGGGTGGGGCCGTGAGCGAATCTTTGCGCGCAAGGCTACTTGAACGGTTAACGTCGCTTAGTGCTCCTGTGGCTGATTTGCAGCGTCAACTGGCTGAGCTTGGCTGGGACTGCGATAAACCGCTTGTTTCGCTGAGCAGAGCTGACGTAGCGGACGTGCTCCGGAGATACATCGGTGGAGCGGTTACGGACGCCCAGCTTGAAGAATGGGCGGACGCAATCGAGGTGCGCGAGGATGTGGACTTCGAGTCAGGTCACGAAGAAGTGCTGAAAGAATTCATCTTCTGGCTCGCGAATCCGCTTCTGACGGCTTCTCCAACCATCGAGGAGGCAAGAGCCTGGTTGAGGCGATTGCAGTAGCGGGCTATGGCTGGCAGTGCTCCAGGAATTCCGACACGGTCGCGCCTTGAAGTGCCTCATCTGACTGATCTCGATGAAGATCGCGTCGACGTTGTGTCTCATGAGGCTGGGGTTGCGTCCGTGACTGCACAGGCAAGAGACGGCGATCTGGTCACGCTGACGTGGGATGAGCTCGCCTGTTCTGTCCATGTCCGTTGGATGTCAGGCTCTCATGAACGACTGACTCTCGAACGTGAAACAGCATCCAAAGTCTCAGTTCGAGTGGATCACGACCAGGTCCAATTCCACGTGTGGTCTGAGGCGAATGACCTTCGAGGAAAGCTTGTCGTGCGCATCGGTGGGCTCGTCGAAGTGATTGACGCCCTCCTCGAGGGATAGGCGCCAGGCAGTGACAACGGTATGAATTGTGTATGTGGTGCCCGGCACCAGAGGGACAAGTTCGTATGTCACACAGATTTCGGCTATCCAGAACAGATGATTGGCCTTGTCTGATATATGCCTGTCGTCGATGCCTCGCCTCGAGGTGTTGAAGCCATTGAGCGGCGATGGGCGACATTTCTGGACGAATGCGCCCGCGCATATTCAGGACGCGACGTGGCTTAGCTGCAGGGTTAGGCCCAACCGGCGATGTTTGGAATCCGCCATCCGGCAACCCCTATCGGACCCATTCTCCAGGGCCGGGTGACGTGACCCCCTGTGTGGGTACCATTCGGCCGCCAGATGCGCACGTCTCTCGATCATCTGTTCGAAATTGGACCGCCGTTCCTCACCATCGGGCCGGGCGAAGTCGATCGACACCGCTGGAATGTGGGTCACTTTTACGCGCGGCCTGATCGAACGGACTGCGTGCGCCGGGTTCGGGGCAACAAGATGAGGACTACCCAAGCCCTCATGAATGAGTTTGCCGCAGCGTTCCAGTTCTTCGCGGGGTTTGGCGAAAACTGGAATGCCCTTGAGGAGTGCCTCGACTACTTGGATGAGTGGCTGCCGGCCGATGGGTACATCGTGGTGGTTGAGAACGCTGAGGATGTGCTCGGCGAGGAACCCCAGTACCTCTCTGCGCTCTTATGCACCTTGGACAGGGCGGGACGGTGGTGGTCTGA
Organism: uncultured Actinomycetes bacterium; assembly: GCA_937871165.1. GTDB lineage: Bacteria > Actinomycetota > Thermoleophilia > Miltoncostaeales > Miltoncostaeaceae > CALMEC01. The sequence goes on along the minus strand of CALMXK010000083.1, from coordinate 4,788 downwards.
GCCCGTGGAAGGGAATGGTCGCTTCGATCGACCGGCCAGGCCATTCCATGTGCTTTTGCACTTTGGATCAAGTCCGTCTGCGATGTCATCCAGACAGGCGATGGTCACGAGCGCCGCGGCGGGTGGAGTTCCCGTGCGTGTTCTCGACTAGACCCAGCGTGCAAACGTGGCACTGGTATCCCCAGCGCCGATCCCGCGCCCGCTACGGTATGAAAACGGTATGAATTGTGTATGTGGTGCCCGGCACCAGAGGGACAATCAGATGGAGCCGAAGCCGATCTTCGGTCCGGCGTCCGCCACCAGGCGAACGTAGCAAAGCTCGTCCGGGTTCAGCCAGTAGGTGCCTTCCTCGGCCTCCACCGACTGCCAGCCGTCGCCGCCAAGGGTGCCCACCAGGGCGTCCGCGGCTTCCTGCTCCACGGTCAGGCGAAGCACGGTGCCGCCTTCGAATCCGATCTCAAGTCGACGAGTCGCCATAGGGTCCTCCGGGAGTGTGGGCGGTCAAACGGCGCCAACGAGCGCAGCGCGCATGGTACCGCGAACACGCCGCAGCGAGCCTCAGTGCCCCTCCACCAGCTCCGTCAAGATGCCGCCCGTCGACTCTGGATGAATGAACGCGATCATGTGCCCGCCAAGGCCGCGGCGCGCCACGGTATCGATCAGTCGGGCGCCACCGGCGGCGAGTTCCGCGAGTGCGGCGGCGATGTCCGGCACCTCGTACGCCACGTGATGGAGCCCGGGGCCGCGCTTCTCAAGGAACCGGGCCACCGACCCCTCCGGATCGACGGGCTGGATAAGCTCGACGGTCGTGTGGTCGCCGGCCTCCAAGGACGCGGCCTCCACACCCTGGTCGGTGAGCACCTCGCGCACGACCACACCCATGCCAAACCGCTGCTCGTAGGTGGCGATGGCCGCGTCCAAATCCGGGACGACGTAGCCGACATGGTTGATGCGCGTGGTCTTCATGCGCCGAAGTTTAACGACGACAGGTTGTCGCCGACCTCGGGCGTTCGGCTCCGTCGCGTCAGATCAGGACGGCGACTCGTCCGGGCGAACATGCGCCGCCAGGCCGGTCAGGGTTCCGCTCCACAGCAGCGCCTGCGTCTTCTCCGGGAACATCAGTCGGTACGCGAACCCCAGTGCGCCCGTCGATGAACTTTCCAGCGTGACGTCGGTGCCACCGTCGTCACTCGTCGCCAGGGTGATCGTGGTCGGCGCGCGCACCAGAAACGCACGTGTCAGCAACCCCAACCGCTCGGGAGGCGAGAGTTCGGTGACCGTGGGCCAGGTCCAGAACAACCGGCCACGTGGGTGGCGCAGGTGCAGGCGAAGGCGGGTGCCGACACCAAGCGTGTCGGTGTCCATGGTGCCCTGCTCGCATGCAGGGTTCCAGTCCGGCCACCGCGGAATGTCGGTCAGCAACTCCCACACGGCAGCTGGTGGCGCCGCCACCGAGACCATGACCCTGACCGACACGTCAGTGGGCGGCGGTGACGCCTTCGAGGCGCAGGATCTCGTCCATGGCGGCGCGGCCGACGGCCATGTCGTCGGGACCCGGCTCCTTGGTGGCAACCGTCGCCTGAATCTTGTGGCCGACGCCATGCAGCATGCGGGCGACGGCGTGACCCGGATTGCGCGTCGCAAACCCGAACAGCTCCACCGTGGCGCCAACAGCCAGGGCCGAGCCGGCGGCGCGCACCGCCGTCGAGGCATGCGGGATGAACTTCCGCACAGCCGAGTTGATGACCACTGTCGAGATCATGAGCGGCGCCACCAGATTGCTGCCGCAGCGCATGTGTTCCTTGGGGTGCATGGCCGCGTTCACCACTTCGCGTGCGCCGCCGTGCTCGTAGGCCGCGATGCTCTTGTGTTCGACGCCGTGCCACGTGGCGGCCTCACCGTCGCGAATGGCGATCAGGGCGGGCAGGAGCCCTGCGGCGGCCCCGACGACCTCTTGGGCGATGACCGAACGCGACGTGCGCCGCACGACCGCAGTCAGCGCGGCGGAGCCGAGCATGGCGCCGATCACGTTGATGTTCTCCATGGCAAGGCGCGCCCCGGGTGTGCGCATGCGCGCAGCCGGAACCACCGCCACCGCCTCGGCCATCTTCAACAGGCCGCGAACCAGTGGAATGCGATTTGCCGGGCCGCCTGCCAGGTGCGGTTTCTCACCGGACGAGACGGTGATGTGGCCATCGCTCGTACGGATGGCCGCAGCCCAGTGCGTCGGCCCGTGGACAAGCAGTCCGTTGGCGAGGGCCATGCCCCCAAGGTGCGGTTCGGTCGTTTCGTCGCTCACGCGATTCACGTTCGCTCCCGCACCCCGATCACCTGCCCTGGGAGCGGGTCTCCTGGCGGGTCTCGGCGGCAAGTCGACCGGCTGCGGGGGCCGAACGATCCACGAACGTCATGGCTTCGGCGATGGCCGTATGGCCCGCCTCCTCGCGGATCAGGCGGTGCATCTCCTGTGCCACACGACGGTAGGTGGTGTGGCCTTGGGGCTGGCTGCGAAGCTCGATCAGATGTATCGCCTCGCGCGCATTCATCTGCATGGTGAACCGGATGCGGTGCGCCAGCGTGACGGCGTAGCTCGCCTCTGCGGGGAAGCGCTCACGCAACATCCCAAACAGCTCGGCGCAACGGGCCTGGGCGGCGCCGTAGCGATCGGCAAGGCCGGCGTCTTGCACCTCCGGCGGGATGTCGTAGCCCAGGTCGGCGGTGAGCGGCTGCGCCTGCAAGGTCAGCATGCGGTGGCGCTGCAGGTCGCGGTACGCGCCGTAGTCGCACACCACTTCGAAGGTGTAGGTGGTTGCCTCGAACGCCCGGCCGGGACGCTCGCGGCGGTCGGCACGGTCACCCACGTAGGCGGCGAGCACGGCGGCGTGATCGGTGGGCGACAGGTCCTCAGCGGCGCGGCGCACATCCTCGAGCGCCATTCCCGAGTTCGGCCACAGCGCGTGCGCCACCACGTACGCCTCGCCGTCCAGGTCGAAGTCGACCAGGCGCACGTCGGGGCCGTCGGCCTCGCGCGGCGGGGTGCCGAGGATGCGCTCGGTCACCTCGGCCACCGCGTCGGCGTTCGCCTGCATGTAGCGCGCGTAGCGGCCGCCACGGTCCGGGCGGTCGGTGCGGGTGAAGAAGGCCGGGATCACCTTGCGAAGCTCGCGCAGCATCGCCTCGCCGCACTCGCGTGCCTCGGGAAGCGGGCTCGCCTGCATCCGGATCAGCATGGCTTCAAACGCCTGCCCCGAGGCGAAGATGCCGACGTTGGCGCGCGTCGCCGCGGGCAGCAGACCGCGAAGGGCGTCAAGGGCGTGAGCGCGAACCGCGCGCTCACGGGCGGCGGGCGGCGTGTCGGGGTCGCTCGGCACCACGCCGTCCAGGTGCTCAACCATCAGCGGGATCAGCTCGGCGTATGTGTCGAATGCGTGGTCGATGGTCTGGGTGTAGGCCTTGCCCAGAGCTGGGTCGGCAAGGACCGCGGCAGGGCGGTAGTAGCGATACTCCCCGCCGGGCTTGTCGTCCAAGCGGATGTAGCGCGTGGACTGCTCCAGGTAGGAGGCGATGCGGCCCCACTCGAGCACCTTGGTCAGCAGGTTGGACGCACCCTCCACCGCGATGTGCGCGCCACCGAGCTGCGCGACGCTGTCGTCGCCGTATTCGGCAAGCACGCGGTCGTACAAGGCGTCGGCCTTGGCGGCGCCGGTGTCGGCCGCACCGGTGGGCGCAGCGGCCTGCGGCGGCAGGAACTCGTCGAGCAGCAGCCGTCGCAGCGACTTGGGGCTTCGGCTGTATCGGGCAAACAGCGCGCCCTTCACGACCTCCGGCAGATTGGTCAGCGCGAAGACGGGCCCATCGACGTCGGTGACGTACGGGGCGACACGGTCGCGTTCTTCAGCGGTCAGATCGTCGGTCACGGGAAGCGATGCTAACGCGCCCGCACAAATGCGAAAGGGCCGACCGGATTGCTCCGACCGACCCTTTCGGTCACTTCAAGCGTGAGCTTGCGGTTAACCGAGGAGCGTAACGCTCGTCGCGAGCGGGCCCTTCTGGCCCTCAGACACTTCGAAGCGAACGCGCTGGCCTTCGTTGGCCGTGCGGTACCCCTCCACCTGGATCTCACGGAAGTGCAGGAACAGATCCTTCCCTCCGTCATCCGGAGTGATGAAACCGTAGCCCTTCTCGGCGGAGAACCACTTCACGACACCTTCTGGCATTTCAACCATCCCTTACAATTCGGCGAGCCCGGACCGCAGCCGCCGATGGTCGACGCCAACACCCGATCCCCGCAATCTCACTCCCGATAATGAGAGCGGGGAAACAATAGCGCGTTCGAAGGATGGAAGGACATTTGACCATGTTAAGAAGTGGCATTTCTGAGGTTATTGCGTGGCTTTAGCCGCAACTGAGCCACGCCATCGCCTGATCCGGGATCGGATCACCTGGCTGGTCTACCTGCAAATCGGGATATATGGCTGGGTCCTCTACAGCATGGGTCCGGCCATTCAGCTGCTTCGTGAGGAGACCGGCGTCAGTAAGACGGTGTCCGGCCTGCATGGCACCGCCATGGCTGCGGGGGCGCTTTTGACCGGTGCCATGGGTGCTCGGGTGGTTCAGCGAATCGGCCGCCAGACATCCATCTGGATGGGGATTGCAGGGGCCTGTTTCGGCGTGGTGTTGATCACCGTCTCGACGGCCCTGCCGGTCACGCTGTTCGGCTGTCTCTTATACACATCTCCGAGCCCACGAGACTAAGGCGAATCTCGTATGCCGTCTTCTGCTTGAAAA
>CALMXK010000082.1 GCA_937871165.1 uncultured Actinomycetes bacterium | reverse complement strand
CGTTCAGCGCCGCGGCCAGGCCCGAGCCGCCGTCCAGCCCGAGCAGGCCGCGCCTGGGCCCGCCGACACCGTCGTCGAGATTGGCGTGGGCCTCGGGTTTCTGACCCGCGAGCTCAGTGCCCGCGGAAGCGCCCACCCCACGGATCCATCGGTGCCGCCGCCGGCCGGTGAGCGTCCCCGGGCGTCGCGAGCCGGCCGTTGGCGGTGGCCGGGTAACAGAAGGCGGCGTTCGGTGCGTAGAGCCCCCATGAGGCGGTCGGCTGCTCCGCAGGGCGCAGACGTTCAAAGGCGCCGGTCGTGGCAGTGAACTCGAGTGAGGTCAACTCCCAATGGTTCGCGATGGTGGCGATCCACGGGTGCGTGTCCTCCGCGACCCCGCCGGGCGTCTCGCGCACATAGATGAGGTCGCCGGTCTCGATGACGGTCGGGGCACCGACGGTCGCCACAGTGCGAACGACCGGCACGTCGTCGATGGCGGTGAGGGCGACGACGGCGTCGCCGCGAATGGTGATGGTCGTACGGCCGAGCTGCGTCGGGACTCCCCGGGCGGCAAACATGTCTTGAGCCTGCGGGGTCGAGACGATGGCGCCGACCCACATTCGAGGCGGCACGGTGTCGTCGTCGGTGGTCCCGCCGTCGAGATCGATGCCGATGAGTGTGGCCGAGTGTGCGCCCACGCCCGACGTCTGGATCGCGGTGTCCACGACGTACTGGGTGAGCACGGCCCGCTGCTCGTGATGCAGCCGCACGCCTCCGGGCGCCAATGCCGTGACCGCGCCCGCGTCGGCAGGGACGTAGCCGAGCGACAGCAGGCGGCTGCCCACGACCATCTGGGGTCCGTAGCTGCTCATCCGCCGGCCAATTTGGTCGTGTAACGCTCGCCGAGATGGGCGGCGATCTTCTCGCGGTGGTCACCTTGGATCTCGATCACGCCATCCTTCACCGTGCCGCCCGACCCGCAGAGCTTCTTCAACCTGGCCGCCACGTCGGTCACGTCACCGGACGGGACGCCGGTCACCAGCGTGACCGTCTTGCCGCCACGCCCCGCGGAGGTGCGCGAGACCCGCACCACGCCGTCCTTGGGCGGCCCACCCTGTGCGGGCGGCGGCGTCGGGCGGCCCGATCGCTTGGTCCGCTCGGTGGGGATGCGTCCGGAGTCGGTGGAGTACACCGGCTGGATGTTGTCGCTCGGTCGAATGCGTGCCATCCCCGGTAGCCTATCGTCGCGTGTCCCTCATCGACCTGCACTGCCACTCCACGGCCTCCGACGGCCACTTGACGCCCACCGAACTCGTGGAGCACGCCGCGGCGGCAGGCGTCACCACGATGGCGCTCACCGATCACGACACCGTGGAGGGGCTCGACGAGGCCCTTGCGGCTGGAGCAGGTAGTGGCGTGCAGGTGATTCCGGGTATCGAGCTGACCGTGCAGGTCCCGCACGGATCCATGCATCTGCTCGCCTATCTGCCGACCACGCGGCCCGAGGCGTTGGTCGAGCGGATGACACGGCAGACCGAACTTCGCACCGAACGCATCCGCATGATCGTCGACCGGCTCGCAGAGATCGGTGTTCCGGTGGAGTGGGACGCCGTTCGCGCACGCGCCGCCGGTCAAATGGGTCGGCCCCACGTGGCCCACGAGATGGTCCAGGCGGGACACGTCCAGACGGTGCAGGAGGCGTTCGATCGCTATCTGGCGGACGGTGGGCCGGCACACGTGCCGAACGCGGGTCTCGAACCGCATGACGCCCTGTCTCTGGTGCGCGCGGTCGGAGGCGTCGCGGTGCTCGCCCATCCCGCGTCCCTGCGCCTGCCGCCGCGCCATCTCCAGTCCTTCGTGCAGTCGCTTGCGGCACGTGGACTTCGCGGGATCGAAGTGCACCGTCCGGAGCACACCGCGGAGCAGCGCGACGCCTACGGCGCGATCGCCAAGCGCCTTCGCCTGATCCCGTCGGGCGGCTCGGATTTTCACAAGCCGGATGGGCCATTTCTGATCGGCGATACGGGCACGCCACCCCTCGGTCACGCAAGTGTTGAGCTGATCGTGACCGGTGCTAACCTCAGCGAATGACGACAGCAGCCAACGCCAGCGGCGTTCATTGGGACCTCTCCCCACTTGCCCCGGACGCCGCGACGGCCATGGCCCAGATCGCGACCGCCCTCGAGGATTGTCGAGCGTTTGAGGCTGCGTATCGCGGCACGGTGGCCACCATGGACGGCCCGGCACTGGCGGGCGCCCTGGCGACCCTTGCCGAACTCGACCAGCGCCTTTCCCGCTACGGCTCGTACGCCCATCTGCGTGAGACGACCGATATCGCCGATCCCGAGACGCGCGACCTGAATGCACAGGTGGAGCGCAGCTACGTCGAGGCGGCCAACGCGCTGCGCTTCTTCGACTTGGAGTGGTTGGCGCTCGACGAGCAGACGGCTGAGCGGCTGGCGTCCGCCCCGGAGGTCGCGGCCGACAGCCACCACCTGCGCTCGCAGCGTCGCTTCGCGCCGTTCACCCTGAGCGAGGACGAGGAGCGGATGCTCGCCGAGCGTGCCCCTGCAGCCGCAGGCGCCTGGCACACGCTGTTCAGCCAGATCACCTCGACGCTTGAGACGCCATTCGACGCCGGCGATGGCGAGGAGCCCCACGGCATCGATCGACTGCTGTCCTACATGCGCTCACCCGATGGCGCGTTTCGCCGCCGGGCGTTCGACACCCTCTACACGATGTTGCGTCCGCATACGCCGACGCTCGCGCATTGCTATGACACGCTGGTCGCAGACCGCCTGACCATTGATCGTCTACGCGGATATGCGGGACCCATGGATGCCGCACATCTGAAGAACGAGCTGCCTCCCGCGGTCGTCGACGCGATGATGGATTCGGTGTCGCGCCACTACCACCTCGCGCAACGGTGGTTCACGACGAAGGCCGAGTTGCTCGGTCTCGAGAAGCTCACCATCGCAGACCAGTACGCGCCGATGGGCGAAGGGCGCGTCGTGTCGTTCGACGAGGGCATCGCGCTCGTCACCGAGGCGTTCGACGGGTTTTCCACCCGGGTCGCAGATGTCGCTCGCGCGTTCATCACCGACGACCGCGTAGACGCCGAGCCGCGCCAGGGAAAGCGTGGCGGGGCGTTCTGCAGTCCGATCAGCAATGAGTTCGGCCCGTACGTGCTTCTGAACCACACGGACAAGATGGCCGACGTGCTCACGATCGCCCACGAGTTCGGCCACGGCATGCACTTCCAGTTCTCGTACGCCAAGCAGACACCGCTGTCGGCCACGTCCGGCATCGCGGTCTGTGAGGTGCCGTCGACGTTTGCCGAGCAGATCACCTACGACCACCTGCTTGCGAACGAGGCGGATGCCGACACGCGGCGGGCGCTTGCCTGTGAGCGTGTCGAGGGTGCGTTTGCGACGATCTTCCGCCAGGTGGTGCTCGCCCGCTATGAGCAGCTGTGTTATGCGCAGCGTGCCGAGGGGACGGCCCTCACCGCCGAGCGCCTGGGCGACAACTGGCACGCCGCGAACCTCGCGTACTACGGCGACGCCGTGGAGATGCCCGAGGAGTACCGGATGGGCTGGGCGTACATCCCCCACTTCATCCACACCCGCTTCTACACCTACTCCTACGCCTTCGCGCTGCTCGTGTCGTTCGCGCTCATGGCGCAGCACCGGCGCATGGGCGACGCCTTCGTCGCCGCGTACACCGCGTTCTTGGAGCGCGGCGGATCGGCCTCACCGGCGGATCTGCTCGGCGATCTGGGCCTGAAATTGGACGAACCCGCCGTTTGGGACGACGGGTTCGCAGAACTCGAGCGCATGATCGAGGAGGCTCGCGGCGCCGTGTAGGCGCCGGGGCTCGCGTTACTTCTTCTTGGAGGCCTTCTTGGATGCCTTCAACGGGTTGAGCGCCTTCTGGACCTGCTCCGGCAGCTCGGTGATGTGGTACAGCTTCATGCCGCATTCGGCACCACTGCGAAACGGACGTGCAGCGCAGATCTCGGGCTCGCCCCACAGCGTCGTGGTGCGGTGGCCGCGCTCACACACGAACACGCGGGCGACCCGGACCGGTCCGAATGCAGCGCTCTCGGCGGGAGCCTCGTCGACGACTTCGGCGGCCGGCGCCTCGTCCTCGTCGCGCAAGCCCTTGGCCCAGTCGCTGTCG
>CALMXK010000081.1 GCA_937871165.1 uncultured Actinomycetes bacterium | reverse complement strand
GTTCGGCACGTCGATTCCCACTTCCACCACGGTGGTGGCCACGAGCACGTCGGTCTGCCCGGCGGCAAAGCGTGCCATGGCGTCGCGTTTCTCGTCGCTTTTTTGGGCTCCGTGCGCCAGACCGACCTTGAAGGCCGAAAACGGCCCGGCGCGCAACCGGTCGGCCTCCTCGGTGGCTGCACGGGCCTGTGCCACTGCGCCCGCGTCCACCAGCGGGCAGATGACATATGCCTGGCGCCCTGCACGCAGTTCGGCCCGAACCCGTTCGTAGGCGCTCTCACGTTGCGCCTCGCGCACCCATGTCGTCTCGACCGGCGAGCGTCCCGGGGGTCGACCGCGAATCGTCGACACCTGCAGGTCACCGTATGCGGTGATGGCCAGGGTGCGCGGGATCGGCGTGGCGGTCATGTACAGCAGGTGCGCCGCCAGATCGTCGCCGGCGTCGCTGGCGCGGTCGGCAAGCAGCTGACGTTGCTCCACGCCGAAGCGATGCTGCTCGTCCACGACGACAAGTCCGAGACGATGGAAGGCGTCGGCCTCCGAGAGCAGGGCCTGCGTGCCGACCGCAATGCTCGCCGTGCCGGTGCGCAGTGCAAGGCGTCGCCGCTCCCGCTCGGCCTTGGACACCTTGCCGGTCATCAGCACCGGGCTGAGACCGGTCGGCGCGAGCAACTCGTCCAGGGTGCGCAGGTGCTGTTCGGCGAGTGTCTCGGTCGGCACGAGGAGGGCCGCCTGGCGTCCCGCCTCGACGGCCTGACACATGGCCAGTGCGGCCACCACCGTTTTTCCGGAGCCGACTTCACCCTGCAGCAGCCGGCGCATCGGACGGTCACGGCGCAGGTCCCGCGCGATCTCGTCGGCCACGCGTTCCTGCTCGTCGGTGAGGGTGAACGGCAGCCGCTCACGAACCGCGCGTCGCACCTCACCGTCGCCGTCGAGCTTCGGCGCAGGTCGCCCGAGTGCCTCCTGACGGCGTAGCGCCCCGAGGCCGAGTTGCATCACGATGAGCTCCTCCAGCACAAGGCGCCGCCGCCCCTGCCGCGGGTCGCGTGTCGTGCGCGGCACGTGCATGGCCATGTAGGCGTCGCCTGCGTGAGGAAGCCCCAATCGCCGACGAATCCAGGTCGGAAGCGCCTCGACCGCCTCGGCCGTCGCCGGGCGCACCGCATCGAGCAGTTCACGGATGCGTCGGGCCGGCACCGCCTCCGTGGCGGGGTACACCGGGACGAGCCCCTGGGTGTGAAGCCCCGTCGACGGCCCGCCCTCACCCAGGATCTCGTGGGTCTTTACCTTGAACTTGGGTGGCCGCCCGGGCTCAAGAACCCCGCGAAGCAACAGTTCCCCGCCAGGCTGGATGGTGCGAACCAGGTACTCCTGGTTGAACCAGATTGCGATGGCGGCGCCGGTGGCGTCCGAGATCGTGGCCTCCACGATGCGAAGCCGCCGCTGGCGGGTGGGCCGGATGGAGATGCGTCCGACGGTGACCCTGACCGTCGCTTCTTCCCCGGTCTGCACGCGACCGAGCGGTCGAGCCTCCTCGTAGCGCAGGTACCGCACCGGAAGGTGCGCGATCAGATCGTCCACGTATTCGATGCCAAGACCCGCAAGACGCTTGGCCGATGCCGATCCCACACCCGGCAGATCCTCGACGCTTGCCATCAGCGCACCCAGGTCGCGGGCGCGAACCGGCGGCCCCGCGTCCGCCCAGCGCGCACCGTCGGACGCGCCGAATGGAGACGGTTCAGGAGTCCGTGGACTGGTGGGTTGCGCGTTGGGGGTATTCATCGGCATAATGCGTGGCCGCCTGTGCGGGCTGCGGCTCGCATCGTGACATCAACCGAGGACGGAAACGACGTGGCGAGGGTTTGCAGCGTTTGCGACAAGAAGCCGATGTTCGGCAGGAACCGGAGCCACTCCATGCGCGCAACGTCGCGCAGGTTCAATCCGAACATTCAGAAGGTACGTGTGCTGAAGGGCGCGACTCCGGTCAGCGTCTACGTCTGCACGCGCTGCCTCAAGGCCGGCAAGGTCCACAAGGCTCCGTGAGCCGGTGCGGCATTCGCCGCACCTCCATATGACGACGACCGCTCCCGCCGACCATCGGCGGCGCGTGCCGATCGTCGACCCGTCAGTCACGATCCTTCCGTGACGGTGTCTGCCCCTGCGTGACGCCGTGTGTCAGCACGCCGTCACGCACCGGATGGGGACCCCGAACCGCCTGAAGACCGTCCTGTGGCGAGCGGCGCTGGACGCCGAGTTGGTAGGCGGCGATGCCGAACGCGACTGAGACGTTCAGGCTCTCTTTCGAGCCGAACATCGGGATCTCCGCCACCTGGTCTGCGCGGCTGAGCAGCTGCCGTGGCGCCCCTGTGATCTCCCCGCACACGACGAGGGCGACCGCAGACGACGACGGCACGGCGAGCTCGCTGATCGCCACCGCCCCGGGCGCCTGCTCCAGAAGCACCACGTGGACTTCGTCCAGCAGGTCAAGGAGCGCGTCGATGTCCGGGGCGATGGTGTGCGGCACAGTGCGTTCCGCCCCCAGCGCGACCTTGGCGATCCGCGGGTCCGGCGGCGCCCCGCTGATCCCGCTGAGGACGAGCCCGGCGAATCCCGCACCGTCGGCGGTGCGGAAGATGGCCCCGATGTTGTGCATGCTGCGCACGTCGTGCGCAACGGCGATGAGTCCCGTGTCAAACCAATCCGGCCGCACCGCGAAGTGGCTGGACACGGCGGAGGTTAGCGCCGGGCGCCCGCGAGCAGGTTGATCATCGCGACGGCGGCATCGGTGGCCTCTTCGCCCTTGTTGCCCACCTGCCCGCCGGACCGTGCAAGTGCCTGCGCATAGGTCTCGCAGGTGAGCACACCGAAGGTGCACGGGACACCGGTGTCCAGGCCGACGCGCATCAAGCCGTCCGCAGTCGCGCTGCACACGTAGTCGAAATGCGAGGTCTCACCGCGAATCACCGCGCCGAGGCACACCACTGCGGCGTAGCGTCCGCTCGACGCCATCGCCCGCGCCGCAAGCGGCAACTCGAACGAGCCTGGAACCCAGTGCTCGTCGATGTTCTCGGCGGGAAGTCCCGACTCGACCAGACGTGCGCGTGCACCCTGCACAAGGCTTTCGGCGATGGACTTGTGGAACCCGGCCACGAGCAGCACCACGCGCACCTGCGGGTCGTCGAGCTTGGGGGCCGCGGGGGCCGGTCCGCTACGCGCCATCGGTGGTCTCCTCGTCGCCGTCCGCGTCGAAGCGCAGATGCTGGTGGTGAAGTTTGTGCCCCATCTTGTCGCGCTTTGTCTGCAGGTAGCGCGTGTTCTCGTCGCCGGGCGGCACTTCGATCGGGACCCGTTCGACGACCTTCAGCCCGTAGCCCTCCAACCCGGCGATCTTGCGCGGATTGTTGGTCAGCTGACGAATCGTGGTGAGTCCGAGATCGGTCAGGATCTGGGCTCCGATGCCGTAGTCGCGAAGGTCCGGCGGGAACCCGAGCTTCATGTTGGCCTCGACAGTGTCGTAGCCCTGATCCTGCAGCTCGTAGGCGCGCAGCTTGTTGAGCAGGCCGATCCCGCGCCCCTCCTGCGCGATGTACAGCACCACGCCGCTGCCCTCGTCGGCGATCATCTGCATCGCGGTGTGGAGCTGCTCGCCGCAGTCGCAGCGCAGCGAATGGAACACGTCGCCGGTGAGGCACTCCGAGTGCACCCGAACGAGCACGTCCTCGCGACCGTCGACATCGCCCATGACGAGCGCCATGTGGTGCTTGCCGTCGATCACGCTGCGGTAGCCGATCGCCTGAAACTCGCCGAACGGGGTGGGAAGTCGTGCCTGTCCGCCACGCTCGATCAACTTCTCGGTGCGACGGCGATGCTCGATCAGCTGCGCGATGGTGATGGACACCAGGCCGTGCTCGGCCGCGTAGGCGGCGATGTCGCCCACCCGCGCCATCTCCCCGTCCTCGTTCATGATCTCGCAGATGACGCCGGCGGGGATCAGTCCGGCGAGCCGCGCCAGGTCGACTGCGGCCTCCGTGTGGCCCGCCCGCTCAAGGACACCGCCGGACTTTGCGCGCAGCGGAAACACGTGTCCCGGTCGCGCGATGTCCGCGGGCGTCGAGGTCGGATCGATGGCGACCATGATGGTCCGCGAGCGGTCCGGAGCGGAGATGCCGGTGGTCACGCCGTCGGCGGCCTCGATGGAGTCGGTGAACGCCGTCCCGAAGTGCGACTCGTTGCGCCGGGTGGCAAGGGTGAGTCCAAGTTGCTCACAGCGTTCCTCGGTGAGCGCAAGGCAGATCAGTCCGCGCCCGTGCATCGCCATGAAGTTGACCGCTTCCGGCGTCGCGAACTGCGCAGCCATGATCAGGTCGCACTCGTTCTCACGGTCCTCGGAGTCCGATACCACCACCATTCGACCCGCGCGGATCTCTTCGATCGCATGCTCAATCGTCGTGAACGGTGATGTCGTGCTCATGCCGGCCCTTTGGGTTGCTGATACGGCGCATGCAGTGCTTCCACGTATTTTGCCACGAGGTCGACCTCCAGATTGACCCGGTGGTCCGGGCCGAGGCGCCCGAGGGTGGTGTGTTCGAGTGTATGCGGGATCAACGCCACCTCGAATCCATCCGCTGTTGCAGTCGCGACAGTCAAACTGACGCCGTCAACCGTGATGCTGCCCTTCTCGACGATGTACCGACGAAGGTCGTCCGGCACGTGGACCGCGATGCGCACGCCCTCACCCTCCGGACGTGTCGCGGTGACCGTTCCCACGCCGTCCACGTGCCCCTGCACCAAGTGGCCACCGAGGCGGTCACCCACGCGCAGCGCACGTTCCAGGTTCACGGGGTCGCCCACGGCGCGCGACCCGATGGCAGTACGTCGGATCGTCTCGGCAACCATGTCGACCGCGAAGGCGTCGGCATCCAAGTGAACGACGGTGAGACACGCTCCGTCCACCGCGATGCTGTCGCCGAGTGCGGTGCCCTCGATGACGGTACGGGCGGCGACGACCAGTCGGATCGCCCCGTCGTCCCCGCTTCGCGAGACGACGGTGCCCACCTCTTCGACGAGTCCCGTGAACATCAGCGTGGCAGGTCGTGCAGCCGACCGGTGATGAGGGTGTCCTCGCCCAGATCGAACATTCCGACGTCGCGCAGACGTGGAACCTCGGCGAGCGGACCGAGACCGGCTCCGGCGAGGGCGCTCGGTGCACCGTCGCCGCCGATCAGGATGGGCGCGACGAACCAGTCGACCCAGTCGACGGCGTCCTCGGCCAAGAATGCGCGGGCAAGTGTCGGTCCACCCTCGACGTACACCGACTGGATCTCCGCGCCGCCGAGCTGTTGGAGCGCGTGCCCGATGGACTCGGCCATCATGATCCCCACCTCCCGTGCCGCAAGCGCGGCGCAGCGTTCCGGACTGGCATCCGGTCCGACGACTACGAGCAGCGGGATCTCCCCCGCACTTTCGACCAGTCGCGACTGCAGCGGCAGACGGGCGGTGCGGTCGAAGACGATGCGCATGGGCGGCCGGTAGGACATCTCAACGTCGCGCACCGTCAGCAGTGGGTCGTCGGCGATCGCCGTTCCGATCCCGATCGCCACCGCGTCGGCCGCTGCACGACTTTGATGGACGAACAGGCGCGCCTCCTCACCGGTGATCCAGCGCGTCTCGCCGGTCTCGGTGGCGACTTTGCCGTCGAGACTCGTGGCCATCTTCAAGGTGACGTGCGGCAAACCGGTGATGGAGTGGGTGATGAAGGCGTGATTGAGGGCGCGGCAGGCGTCCTGCTCCTCCTCGCCCACCACGACGACCTCGATGCCCGCCTCACGCAAGATCGCGACGCCGCCGGGGCGCCCGTCGCGCTCGAGCGGATCGAGACTGCCGATCACGACACGGGCGATGCCCGCCTCGATCAGCGCCTTTGTACATGGTGGCGTGCGCCCATGGTGCGAACATGGCTCCAGGGTGCAGACGACGGTGGCGCCCGCGGCGTCGGCACCTGCGCTCTTCAGCGCCACGACTTCGGCGTGATCGGTGCCGGGCCCCATGTGCCAGCCCTCGCCCAGAATGGTGTCGTCCTTCACGACGACCGCGCCGACCATCGGATTGGGGCTCACGAGCCCCTGACCGTTCATCGCAAGTTCGTGTGCATGCTCGAGCAGCCCCAGCTCGAGATCCGTCGGCTCAGCGGTGCTCACGTGGCGAGGTGCTCCAGTGCGGTGTAGGCGCCGATCGGATCGGACGTCCCGAAGATCGACGATGCGGACACGAACCACGTGGCGCCGACGTCGCGCACAAGTGGCAGGGTGGCGGGCCCGATGCCGCCGTCCACCTCGATGGCGACCCGGTCCGGCAACAGCCTGCGCAGGGCGACGACGCGCTGCGGTGTGGACTCGATGAAGGACTGACCGGCGAAGCCGGGGTTGACGCTCATCACATTCACGTAGTCGACCAGGTCGACCAGCGGCTCGACTGCGCCGACCGGCGTCGCCGGGTTGAGCGCCAGGCCCGCGAGGCATCCGAGCTCGCGGATTCGCCCAAGCAACCGGTGGATGTGCGGATCGGACTCGACGTGGACGCTGATCGCGCCGGCCGCCGGTGCGAACAGCTCGACCATCTGCCCCGGCCGCTCCACCATCAGGTGCACGTCGAGCATGCCGCCGCGCGCTCGAACCGGCCCGGCCACGGCAGCGGCAAATCCGGTGCCGAGAGTGAGGTTCGGAACGAAGTGCCCGTCCATGACGTCGATGTGGAATGCGCTCGCTCCGGCATCCATCAGCGCATCGAGCTGTGCCCCGAGGTTCAGGACGTCCGCAGACATCAAGGAAGGAAGGACCAATGGGCGGGCAACGTGATTCACGACAGTTGAGCTTACCGGCTCGTGTCGGGACGCAGCCGCGCGACGAAGAAGCCATCTGTCCCGTCTCGTCCCGGCAGCGTGCGAAGCGCACCGGGCAGGTGCGGGTGCACGAACCCTGGAGCAAGTGTGTCGAGCGGATCGAGCTGTGCGCCCGCCGCTTCGACCACACCCTCGTTCTCTTGGGCCAGGAGCGTGCAGGTGGAGTACACGACGCGGCCGGTCGGTTTCACGACGGCGAGCGCACGTTCAAGCAGCGCGTGCTGCAGTGCCACAAGTTCGGTCAGATCGGATTCCTGGCGCCGCCACCGCGCGTCGGGGCGACTGCCGAGCACACCGAGACCGCTGCAAGGCGGATCGACTAATACGGCGTCGAACGGCTCCTCCGGCAACGCGACGGTGCGACCATCGCCCTCGAGGACCTCGATACGCGTGTGCAGACGCTCTGCCAGGTGACGAAGCCCGCGGGCTCGTCCCGCCCGGGGCTCGACCGCGACCACCGCACCGGTCGCACCGACCGCGGCGGCCAATGCCGTGGCCTTGGCGCCGGGCGCCGCGCACAGATCGAGGACGCGTTCTCCCGGCTGCGCCGCCACCGCGAGGACCGGCAACATCGACGCCCGGCTCTGTGCCATGCCGAGGCCCTCGCGCCAGATGGCCGAGTCTTCGAGTGCAAAGGCACCGGTCAGCCGGTAGGCGTCGTCAAACGGCGACTCGCAGCGATGCCAGCCCTCCGGGAGCGCCGCTTCGAAGTCCGCTCGCGATCCGCCGAGGGTGTTCCACCGCACGATCGACTCGGCCGGCGCATTCAGCGCGGCGAGCGTGGCTTTGGCCTCCTGCGGTCCAAGGGTCTCGAACAGACGCCGCGCGATCCAGTCGGGCGTGCTGTGTCTGATGGCGGCGCCCTGCCATGTGTCGTCAACCAGACCGTCCAGGCGCTCGCGGATGTCGCGGGCGATTGCCCGGGCGACCGCATTGACGAGACCTCTGCGAGCGCTGCGACGTTTCGCGTCGCCCGGCAGTCCGGCCGCCAGCAGCACCGCTTGGTCGACGGCGACCGGCGTGGGAACCCCGTCGGACCAGCCGAGTTCGTAGGTCGCGATGCGAAGCACGTCGCGGACGGCGTGCTCGAGCGCCGCCGGATTGTTCACCTTCTCGTCGATCAGCCAGTCGAGGGTTCGTCGTCGTTGGACGACGCCGAAGATCAGCCGGTGCGTCTGTGCTCGCCCCTGCGCCGACAGGTGCGCACGGGAGGCCTCACCGGCAAACGCCCGGTCGGCATACGCACCCTCGTGGACCCGTCCGAGCACCGTGAGTGCAAGTTGACGTTCAGGAGTCGCAGATCCCGCGCTCACGTGTGAAGGTCGAGTCCGCCACGCCAGCCGCGCGCAAACGCATCGGTGGGCATCCGACTTCGGCTGGGTGGCTGGATCTCATGGATCTCGATCACCCCGTCGCCACACGGCAGAAACAGCCGTCCAGAGGCGATCCACCCTGATGTGTCGTGCTCTCGATCAACGTCGACAACGCTCGCCCGCCAGATCTTGAACCTGTCTCTTATACACATCTCCGAGCCCACGAGACTAAGGCGAATCTCGTATGCCGTCTTCTGCT
>CALMXK010000080.1 GCA_937871165.1 uncultured Actinomycetes bacterium | reverse complement strand
ACATCATGGGGGGAGACAATGGAAGTCTTTATACTACACGTAGTAGCTAGCTTGACCGCTCACGCGATCTTCGAAGCGTTCCGCAGACTGCTCGCCTAACGACCAGTCCGCCCGTCTTGAGATGCACGCCGGGCCGTCAACGGCGTCAGGCGAGAAGCGCGAGCAACTCGTCCACCGTGAGGCGGGCCTGCCGCAGGATCGAGCGGAGCGTGCCCACTGCGACCTCACGGTGCATCGGGACGATGGCGGTCCGGCCGTCGGGATGGCGCAG
Source organism: uncultured Actinomycetes bacterium (assembly GCA_937871165.1). Taxonomy (GTDB): domain Bacteria; phylum Actinomycetota; class Thermoleophilia; order Miltoncostaeales; family Miltoncostaeaceae; genus CALMEC01. The sequence goes on along the minus strand of CALMXK010000080.1, from coordinate 15,149 downwards.
CTTCGCGTGACTGCCGCGCTGCCGAACGAAATCAAAACCGGCGAGAGACAAGGCCCGGGTCACGTCACCGCTGGATACCACCGGAAATCGGTTCAAGGTACACCCCTAGCGCTGTTGAAAATAACAATCCGCTTGGGGCGTGCTGTGCGAACCGGCTCTTCGGCAGTTCAAGTGCCTCAAAGACTGCCGACCAACGGCGAAGTTGTCAAACGGCAGATCAGGCGAGCAAGGCGAGCAACTCGTCCACCGTGAGGCGGGCCTGCCGCAGGATCGAGCGGAGGGTGCCCGCCGCAACCTCCCGGTGCATCGGGACGATGGCGGTCCGGCCGTCGGGATGGCGGAGCTTCGCGTGACTGCCGCGCTGGCGGACCTGGACGAAGCCGGCGCGCTCCAGGGCTCGCACCAGTTCGACGGCGGAAACGACGGGAAGAGGGGGCATCGGGCGATCTCCGGATGGGGTAGCTGCGAGGACTACCCCCTGACGGCCCCGCGGTTTTACGCGAGGGCTGGCCCGTACCTATCCGGCCCGGCGGGCAACTTCAACGGGGGTCGCCGCCGTGTGTGACACAAGGTCACGCCTCAGGCCGGCTCGTCCTCGTCGGCATACGGCTCCGAGTGAGCCCACCTGGCCGCGCACGTCGTCACGGCGAGCCCGCCATCGCCCAACGTCACATCGACCTCGCTCCCGTCGATGAGCGTGATGCGGCCGGGCCGCGGATTGATCAGGCACTCCGGGCCGATGTCGCGCCCGTCCATCTGGAGCGAGTGGTCATAGAGCCAACGCCCGTCGGGCTGCTCCCGGTAAAGCTCCCACATGCTCATGCCCTCCCGTGTCGTCGCGCCCGAACGTGCAGCCGGGCCAATGGCCCGTCAACGGACGCTCAGCCGGCGGCGGACGGGGCTGCCAGGTCGAACTCGATGGGCGCGATGATGGGCGGTGGGGGCAGATCCGCGATGGCGCCAGGCGAGTCCTCGAAGTGGAGGGCGAGCGCCTCTTTCAGGTTGGCCAGGGCCTCTTCGACGCTCTCGCCTTGGCTGGCCACGTCCACTTCGAGGCACTGCGCGACGTACCACGTCCCTTCTCTCGTCACGGCGGCGGTCAGTCGCATCGGCTTTCCTCGTTCGTTGGCCTGCGTAGCGTACCACGGGCCGCGCGCTCAGGACGACGCGGCCCTCACCGCGGGAACATCCCGTCGAGGATGTCCTGGTGCTCCTCGTTCTCCGGGTCGAGCCCCTCCGCGTCCCGAATGCCGATCTGCTGCGCCGTGGGAATGTCCAGCGGGCGCATCGTAACCGTGCCGTCCGACCATCTCGTCAGCCGAAACGGGGTGAGACCGTCCGGCCCGACGGACAGCCCTTCGACCACAGGCCCGCGATCACGCGCGCCATCGCAGAAGACCAGGTGGTCCTTCCCGACATCGGGGTGTGGCTCGGGCGTGTCGCCGCCGTCGAGGCTGCCGACCTGGGGCGAGACCGCCACCATCGGGCCGAGGGGCAGGCCGAGGATGGCCCAGACTCGGTGCTCGGCGAGCGCGGCGTTGACCGCGGCGTGTTGGGGTTTTGAAGTGACCACGACACCCTCCCGTATCAAAGAAACGCCCCCCGCCGGGAAAGGGGGGGGCCAGCCAGAAGAATCACGTACCCCCTCTCCGAAAGGAGGTACGCATGAAAACCACAGTTGCAGCACTGGCCGGCGTAGTCGTCGGCGCCTTTGCTCTCGCCGTGTTCGCGCTCAAACTCACCGGCAAGATCTAGCTACCCGGCGGCGACCCAGGGGGGCGGCCCGTCGCACTTGGGCGGGGGCCCCTCACAGTCGGGCCGGATCGGCGGGGGCTGGCCACGGGCGAGCCGAATGACGTGCACAGCGGTTTCTTCAACGATTTCCGGCCTTTGTGCACTCATCGGATCTAACAACAGGACGGCAGACCCCTCCGGGCCCTGTCCGCGAACATCATTCCCCCCCTCACCATGAGCGTACAAAGGCCGGTAATCACTCGCATTTTCGCCGTGCACGCCGTAGACGCGGGCCCGGCCTCGCTCATGCCGTAGCCCCCACCCTCGGCGCTCCGCTTCGAGACGGCACAGGCGCTCCGCGACGCGGCGGCCGACGATCTGCGGGGTGAGGGCGGCGAGCACTGCGGCCAGATCCAGACATCCCTCACGGTCGGCCCACGCTCGGATCTCGGCCGCGGCGTCCAGGCTCGTCACGGCGGGGGCGTGCGAGCGGTCGGCGTTCTCCACTGTCCAGGCCACGCCGGGCAGCTCCGGCCCGGTCGGGGCCTCGCAGTCCGCGGCCAGGAAGAGCCGCACCCCACCCCGGCGCAGGTGGCGGGCACGGGCGAGGGCCTGAACGGTCGCGGCCTTCGTCCGAGCGGCGATCAGGGCCTCGCCATCGATGCCCAAGGCCCTCCCGTCCTCGCCCACCGCGCCCCAATCCGGACGCGGCGCCCCCAACACGGCCAGCACGTCCACCCGCTCGAAGTCGTTGGATGCACGGTCGTCTCGGCCGAAGTGGCCGATTTCGAGGCGCAGGCCCCGGGCGCACAGTTCCGCGGCCAGCTCGGCGACGGCGAGCGCGTGGGGGTCGTCGGCCTCGAAGGCCGAATCGGGCGGTGGCGGCGCCTCCGGATCGCCGGACATGTCCCGACCCCACCGAAGAGCGTCCGCGGCCGGTTTGTGCGTCAGGATGCCCAAGGCCGCGGGAAGGCCCGCCGCTGCCCTCAGGACGGCGTTTCTCAGTGCCCCCGGCGCTTCGGGGCGGAATCGCACCTTCCGGCCGTTGCGGGCCCAAAGACGGCCAGTCCTGAGGCGTTCCGTTTTGTAGTGCTCGGCCGCGGCCGGCTTCTCGCCGATGGCCGTCAGGATCACGGGGACCAGGTGGCGGCCGTGACGCTCGGCGCAGGCGGCCCACTCGACGCGGCCGATCTCCCCCGTGGCGTCGAGCCCGAGCACCCGGACGCCATCGGGAATGGCGAAGAGGCGGCGGACCTCGAAGGCCCACCCGGCCGCGGCCCCTTCGAGGCGCAGGCACGCCAGCTCGGGGACGTGCTCGGGGTCGGAGACCGCGCGGGCCAGGTCGCGAACGAGCGCCCACGCCTGGCCGTCCGGCCAGCGGTCCGCGGCGCCCCGGCGGGCGTCCTCGGGCGAGGGCATGGGGGCCTCGTCCGGCCTCGGGTCCGCGGCGATCTCGGCGAGCACCTCCGCGGCGGCTTCCAGGGCGGCGGGGCGTTCGCGCATGGCATCGACCACGCGAGCAATCTGGACGCGGGCGGCGTACATGTCCCGCGGCGTCTCGGCGTCGATGGCGCGGGACACGGCGGCGATCTCGGCCGCGAGGGCGCCGTGGCCAGGGTTTGCCTTGTACCAGCGATGGGCGGCGAGGCTCCCGGTGCGCAGTGTTTGCAGGTTCTCCGGGCCGACCTCGCGCACGTCCACCAGGGCGGGCAGCTCGTCGATGATGACCAGATCGGCCGGGCGCATCTTCGAGGCGAGGGGGCCGATTCCGGCGTGCGCGGCGAAGGTGACGACGCCGACACGGGCCTTCAGCTTGTGCCAGCCCTCGCAGGTGCCCCCGTCCTCGCGACTGGCCAGCGGGCAGCCCTTGCACATGGGGCGGCCCATCGTGCTCGCGGCTCGCTCGATGGCGTCGCGCTTGTCCGGATAGCGGGCGGGCAGCTCGCACAGCGAGGCCATCCCCTTCGCGTGTGTTGCGGGCACGTCGGGGAAGGCTGCGTGGAACTCGGCCAGCTTCTTCGCGGCGTTCTCATGGTCGGGCAGTGCGAAGACGACGCGGCGACCCTGCCGGGCTGCGTAGGCGGCCCGCTCGAAGGCGGCCGTGGTCTTTCCCACCCCCGGCGGCATGATGACCAGGGCGAGGGCGTTGGGGCCGTCCGCGGCCTGGAGCGCGCGCAGCATGGCGGCCCGGATCTGCTCCGTCGCCGTGACGGGATCGGCCAGGTCCACCGGCGCGGCGTAGAGCGGGACGGCGGTGTCCAGGATGCCCCGGAGAGCGTCGGCGCCACCCGGGGCGGCGTCGGCCAGGTCGCCTTTCCCGTCCAGGTCCACCGGCACCCGCACGTCGAGCACGGCGCAGCACCCGGCGAGAGCGTCGGCGGCGGCGAGCATCGACCGCTCGCCCACGCCGCCCTTGTCGCCCAGGTGGGGCACGCACAGGACGCGGACGGTCGCGGGAGGCACCGCGGCGCCTTCCAGGGCGGCGCGGAGGGCTGCGGCCACCTTGGGCAGCCCGTGATGGCCGTGGGCTCCCAGGGCGGCGCCGTGGCCGTCCAGGCGGCACAGGGCGGCGGCGGCGAGGTAGTCGGGCCCGCCCTCGCACAGGTAGACGGGTTCGCCGCGGCGGGCGGCGGCCACGGCGTCGGGGATGCGGCCGAAGACGGCCAGCTCCTCGCGCTCCTCGGCTCGCGTCGGGAGACGCTTGGCCTTGGGCGTGTTCTCGTCGGGCGGCGGGGCCGCAGCGGTCCACCGGCGTTCGAGCGTCCAGACCTCGCCGCGGGCGTCGCGCAGCGCGAAGGCGGCCCGGCGGTCGGCGTCGCGGCCGACCCAGGCGAGGGACGGGGGCAGCTCGGGGCAATCGGCCGGAATCCAAGCCACGCCGGACACCCGGGCGCCGGCTTCGGCCAGATCGGCGGGCCACCTGCGGGCCTCTGCCAGCCATCGGGCCAGGTCCTCGCGGTGGGCGTCGCGCCGGATCTCGAGCGCGCCCCATGCGGCCCGGACGGTCGATGGCGCCACGCCGTTGCGGTTCGTCGTCGCGGGCGCCGGGATGGCGGACGGCGGCAGCTCTGTCCCCGCCAGCTCGAAGCGGCGGGCGAGGGTCAGGGCGTTGCCCTTGGCGTCGCAGACGAAACAGTGCCACGGGCCATCCGTCCGGCCGCTGGCCTTGCCCTTCCGGCCACACTCGGGGCAGTCGAAGGCAAAGTTCCGGCCGCGGCCCTTGGGATTGAGCCCCGCAGCGGCGGCGACGCTCCACAGGTCCAGCTCGACGGGAGAGCGGCGCGGACCGTCCAGGGGCGTCAGGGCGAAGGCGGACGCGCTCATGCTCGTCCCTCCCCCGTCTCCCGGTCGTCGTTGGCGGCCTGGACGCGCGCCGGGGGGGATGCGATGGCCTCCGCGAGGCGGTCGCAGACCTCGCGGGCCATGTCGCCCCGGGTCGCGATGATGGCGTCCAGGCGAGCGAGCGCGGCTGTCCTCGATGGCGTCAATAGCCGCTGGAAACTCCCCTCCGCGAGGCGTTGCAACTCTTCGACACCCGAACCGAAGACGCCGCAGCGGGCGCACTCGAAGAGCGCCCCCGTCGGCGTGGCCTCGATGACTAGGTGGCGTCCTCTCCCGGACCCGTGGCAGGCGGGGCAGCGCGCGCCAAATTGGCGCTCTTTCGTCGCCCGCGGGACGAGGCCGTAGGCGCGTGCGACCGCGACGAGAGCGGCGACGCGGATGGCGTCTTGCTCCGACACGGCGCAAAGTTGGCGCCGCGCGCTTGTATTTTCTCTTGCCTTAGGGGGGTCCGCCTTGATAGGCGTTCCCATGTTGCACTTGCGAGAGTGCGGCATGCGAATCTCCAGCGCCCGTGACCTTAGCCGGCAAGCAAGGGGTCACGGGCGTTGTCATTTCTGGCGTCCGCCACGGGCCGCGAGTGCGGCGGGCGTCAGAAGTGCGGAAGTGGGAGCGGCCTGAGAGCATCGGCCATTGGCCTACTCTGGCGCGGCGCCGATCTCAAGCGGGTAATTCCAGTGACGCCACAACATGTTGTGGAACTGCCATTGCAAAACCCGTTCATGTGGTGAACTGCGCAGTTTCTAGGCTTCGGAGCCGGTTGCGGGGGCCTCCGCGTCAACCGCAGCAGAGATTTTTGCGCTCATGCCGCGTCTCCAGGCGTTGAGCACGCGATCCAGCGTCTCGGCGTGTACGGCCCGGGTACACTCGACGGCGGCCCACTGCCCTTCCGTCACCCCGGCCAGCTCGGCGGCCTGGCGCTGCGTCAGCCGAGCGACGAAGGCCCGCCAGCAGCGCAGCTCGCCGGCGGTCGGTCGGGTCAGGCGGCCCGGTCCGGCGAGGATGGGGAGGCCGCGGACGCGGCGGGCCTCTGCGAGGCTGTGGAGGGCCATCGGCGGGGTTCTCTCCGTGGTGTTCTCAGCCGGACGTACAGGGCTCGTCTCACAGGTGCAAGAGGCGTTCTCCTCGCGCGCCCGATCCCGCGCGTCATGTACGCGCTCATCGCGCGCACGCATGACGAGCGCGCATAATGCGCGCGCGCTCTCGTAAACCAGTAAGCGTACTTCTCCCGAAATGGCCCAGCGCCTCAGATTGTGGGGTTCCTGACACGTAGGTTTTTGTAAGAAAGGTAGGCATTTCGCCTGTTTTCGGGGCGTTTCAGGCGAGCTTTTCGTTGCGGTTCCTCATTTCGGGGCGATTTTCGAGAAAAACCGGATTTCGGCGGTTTTTGCCGCTGAGGCTCCCGCTGAAGGTCAGCGCGCGGACCGTCCTCGGCGGCCCTTGCTTGACCCGGTGGCCCCTTGCGGCATGGGGCCACCGGGGGGAGGCTCTGCGGCGTCGCCGTAGGCCAGGACGTTGATCGCTTCGATGACCGCCTGAGCAAGGACCCGGCGGGCGTCGTAGTCGGACAGCGGGCCGCCGTGTTCGGCGGCCTCGTATGCGTCTCGCAAGCTCGTGACGACTCGGGCGACGCCGACCACGCCCGCGGGCGCCAGCTCGGGGCGGCGGGCTCGTCGAGTCCCGTCCGCCACGGCGTCCGCGATCTTCGGTCCGAGCAGGTCGTACAGGGCCCCGGCGATTGCGGACACGTCCAGGCCCGCGGGGGCGGCCCCATCGGGGAGTCGCGGCGACGGGGCCACGGGCGCCCCCTCCATCGCGTCCAGGCCGGCGGCGATGGCCCGGCCAGCGGCCCACCCACGCTTGCGCCCTTGGCGCTCGGCGTAGGCGTCCAGGCGGGTCAACGTGGGCCCGTCCAGGCGGACCCCGAAAGACTGCGATTCCTGCGTCATGGCGAGGCCCCTTCGACGAAACGCCATGTCCGCACCACCGGACCATCGACGCTGGCCAACAGCACCTGCAGGCGGGCGGCGCGCTCCACCAGCTCATGCAGTTCCGCGCACAGCCGGTCCCGGCCGTGGCGGTCGGATGGGAGCCCCGCGGCGAGCCCGGCGGCGAGCCCGGCTTGAACGGTGGCCGCGCGCTCGGCGACTGCGGCGGCCAGCTCTTCGAGTTGGGTCATGGATCTTCTCCGGTGTGCACTCGGTGCACTCGTTCAGGCGGCCCGGCGCAGGATGCGGGCGACCTGCGTGGGCTGGATGGCGCCACCGCGGCGCGTCTTGAGGCCCCGGGCGGCCAGCTCCGCGGCGATGGCCCGGACGGTCATGCCGGCGGCGCGCAGCTCGGCGACGACGGCCAGGATCTCGCGCTCGCACTCGGCCCGCTCGCTCGCGAGGCCGTCCGCGGTGCCGTAGGTCTGGACGCCCCCGACCTTCTCGCCCCGGGCTGCCTTGACGGACAGAGCGGCCCGGGTCCGGGCCTTGATGAGCGCCCGCTCGTACTCCGCGAAGGCGTCGATCATGGTCCGCATGAGCTTCGAGGCGGGGTCGTCGCCCTCGCCCTCGCCCGCGGCGGAGACGATGCGGGCCCCGGCGCGCTCCGCGAGGCGCTCGGCCATCGCCGCGATCATGGTGTCGCGGGCGAGGCGGTCCCGCTTGGCCACCGCCAGCAGGCCCGCACCGTGCTCGGCCAGGGCGCCGAGCGCGGCCAGCAGGCCGGGCCTGCGGTCGATGGCTGCGCCACCGGAGATCCCACGGTCCTCGAAAACGGCGACGAGCTCGACGCCCGCGCGCTCAGCCCATGCCGCGAGCGCGGCTCGCTGTGCTTCCGGCCCGAGCGTCTGATCGTCCGTCGAGACGCGGATGTAGCCGACGGCCTTGTGGTTGTCGTTGGAGGGCTTCGAGGTGCGGCGCGTTGCGTTCATGTGCACAGTGTGCACTTTGCGGGCGGCGGACACAACTGGAAAGTGCACACTTAGTGCACTTTGTTGCGAAGGGCGCGTTCCGCGCATGGCGCCTGGACGCTCAAACGTCTGAGCGTTCAGACGTTCGGACACCTGGACGTTTGGGCGTCTTGAATGCGCTCCCCCGTCGTGAGACACCGCGCCCATGAGCACCATCATCGCCCTGGCAGGTCAGAAGGGGGGCAGCGGCAAGACCACGACGGCCCTCGCCATCGCTGCCGAGTGGCACGCCCGGGGCTGCCGTGTCCTTCTCGTCGATGCCGATCCACAGGGTTCGACGCGCACATGGGGCGACCTTGCGGCCGAAGCTGGCCACTCGGCGCCCACCATCGTCGCGATGGGCGCGGGCCTTCATCGGCCGGACCAGTTGCCGGCGCTCGCCCAGAACTACGACTTCACCGTCATCGACTGCCCCCCGCGGCACGGGACCGTACTACGGTCGGCCCTGATGGTGGCCGACCTGGCCTTGCTCCCGTGCGGCCCGTCCGCGGTCGATGCGTGGGCGCTCGGGGAGACGCTCGACTTGATCGCAGAGGCCCGTTCGCTCCGGCCGGAGTTGAAAGCCGCCGTGGTCCTCACGCGCAAGATCGCCCGGACCGTGCTCGGCGCGGGGGCCCGCAAGGCGCTGGCCGAGTGTGGCTTGCCGATCCTGCGCACGGACCTCGGCTACCGGGTGGCCTATCAGGAAGCCCCCGCGGCCGGGCTCGGCGTCACCGTCTACGACCGCGGGGGCGCCGCGGCCGACGAGTCCAGGCGCCTCGTTGATGAACTCGAAGCTGTGACCTCCGGAGAACGTCGCCGTGCCCCCAAGTAAGCCATCGGTCGCCATCCGTCGCCCGCCCCCTCCCGTCGATGTTGAGCGGTTCGTCTCGGGCGAGCCCGTGGCGCAGGACGTTCAAACGTCTGGACGCTCAGACGCTCAGGCGTCCAGCTCGCAGGCGGGGCCTGGCCTGGTGAAACGCAAGGACGGGCGGACCAGGCGCCGCACCACCGTCTACTTCCCGCCGGACCTGGCCACGCGCCTCGCCGTCCACTGCGCCCGCGAGGGCGTCGAACTGAGCGACGCCGTGACCGCTGCGGTCGATGCGTACCTGAAGAACGCGGCTCGTTAGTTCGTCTATACGGCCGCCTCCTTCACGGGATTCACCCGCGAAGGAGAGATTGCCCATGCGCTACGCCGCACACGTCATCGCGTTCCTGGCCGGCCTTTCGGTCGGCCTCATCGTCAACGGCCAGGTCTTCGACCTCTCGGGGATCGCCACGTCCGGGGAGAGCCTCGCAGCGTTCGAGCTGCGCTCGTCGCCCCGCTCCGCGGACATGTGCCCCCCGGGACGTTGACGCCACCAGGCCATCGCGCCGAACTGGCGGCGGCCGACCTGGCCAGGATGGCCCGGAGAGCCGCCGCGCGTTGTTCCGGCGATGCCGTTTCCACGCCGGCCAGGACCATTCATGGGGTTTCCTCCGGCCGCTGGCATTCATGCGGTTTCCCTGGCCAGGCCAGATCACGGCGCATCGTGTCAGCGGCGACGCTCCCAAACGGCATCGCAGAGCCACTTGGCGTCCTCGCGCTGGACGATGGCGGCGGCGGCCTGGACGCGGACGGCGAGGGGGGCGGACTCGTCCCCGACGGTCCGGCGCAGCAAGTCGAACGCCGCGGTGAATACCGGATCGGGGGGGGCAGCCGGCGGTATCCTCACCTCGCCGCTTCCATCGTCGGTGGGCGTCCAGGGGGTCGGTTGGTCGTCGGGCATGTCGTCCTCCGGCCTTTCGACGCGGGACGTGTCAACCGTATTTAGGAAACCGAGTGCACATTGCCGGTCGGCAGTGTGCACAGCGACGTGCACAAGCGGTGTCGGAGTCCTGACGCTCGTTGCTCAGGCCCGTCACGCCGACTAGCATCCGGCCGAACCGGAAGAGGGAGGGCAAGATGCGGTCGATGATCCTCGCCGTCGTGCTCGCAGGATGCGGAGGGATGCCGGCATGGGAGACGCCCGGCGAACAATCGAACGGAGCCGCCTCGGGCGGGGCAACGCGCAGTCGGCAGGCAGCTCCGAAGGCCCACAAGGGGTGCAAGTGCGGCAACAGCTACATCGACTGCTCGAAGCGGTGCCACAAGTAGGCGATCCGCGCGGTCTACTCGGCCACCGCCCGCCCGCGGCGGCCCTTGGACTTCACCGTGGCCGCGACGAGCGGAACGGCCAGGCGCTCGTACAGGGCGAACAGATGCTCGACGCGGGCCCGCTCGCTCGGGAACACCTCGCGGCGGTAGCAGCGGTCAACGGCCCGGTCCAGGGCAGCGTGCGCCTTGGTCAGCTCACCCGGCATCGTCAATGGGTCGTACAGGTCGGCCAGGGTGCTCGCAGGGAACTGACCGCGGGCATCGAGGACGGCCTGTGCGGCCTTATCGACGGCGGCCACGTCCTTCTCGCTCGGGTCCACTGGCCAGGGGAAGTTGTTGTACGCCGCGGGCGAGTAGCTGTAGTCGCTCTTCAGGCGTCCGCAGACCGTCCGGACCCACGCCATGTGCATCGAGGACGTGAGGACGCCGAAGTGGAAGAGCGTCCCCCCCACGATGATCTGGAGCTTGTTGCTCGCAACGACGGACTCCGGAAGGAAGCCGATGGGGATGTACCGCCGATTCTCGGAGGACACTTCGGGGACCGCGAGGTAGGGCGCGCTCGGCTGTCGGTCCTGCGTGAAGAGCGATGGCGCGTCGGCAGCGTCGCGGACGCTCTTGGTCGGGCTCTTGAGCCTGGCCTCGCGCACGCCGGCGATCCTCGCGAGCACCTGCGGGCACTTCTTCACGAGGGAGGGATCAGCCCCCTTGAGCCACAGGCACCACCGTTCACGCCCGTTGATCAGCTCCTCGCTCCCGATGTACGGCCGGAGGAACACGGCAGCCGCCGGCTCTACGGCGAGCAACTCGACTCGTTCTTGCGGTGAGAGCACAAGGTGCCCGCCATCGGTGGGCTGACTGCCCTTCGTCATCGTCGGCATCCCGGGCCGCGGGTCGGTCCGCGATGGCAAGACGAGATCGGGGCCCGCGATGAGGTACGGGCTGATGTTCGCGCACTCGGACACGACCGCGCTCGCCTCCGTCGGGTCCGCGTCGTAGTCGTACAGACGTTTGGTCGCTGCCTCGAAGTGCCCGAAGCCGATGATGACGACGTGCACCTTGGCCTTGCCCTTGGCCTCGCTGATCCAACTGAACGTGCGGTGCCCGAAGTGGATCTTGATGCCGCGCGTGAACAGGTCGCCCCACATGATGCCGACTTGCTCGCCCTGCGTGATGGAGTTGGTCGAGACGAACGCGCAGCGGATTCGGGTTCCGCGGATGTAGTCGGCGGCCTTGCGATACCAGGCCGTCACGTAGTCGAGCCGGCCGAAACGCCCATCCGTGCCCCATACACCATCCATGTCCGCCTGTTGCTCGGCAGTGCGCCACTGATGGCCGACGAATGGCGGATTCCCGAGCACGGACACGTTGTCCGTGGGCGCGAGCACCTCGCTCCATTCCGTGCGCAGGGCGTTGGCCACTCGGATCGTGGGCGCCGCCCGCAGCGGCAGCCGGTTGAAGCTCTGCCCCAGCGCCTCGGCCAGCTCCAGGTTGCATTGATGGTCCGTCAACCACAGGCCCACCTCGGCGATGCGTGCGGGCCACTCCTGGATCTCGATGCCGTAGAACTGGTCAACGTCCACCTGCGCGAGCTCGCGGACGTTCAAGTGCAGTTCCCGCCCGCCTTGCCGGGTCGAGTAGAGGGCCACCAGGGCTTCCGTCTCCAGTCTCCGGATCTCCCGGTAGGCCAGGATGAGGAAGTTTCCGCACCCGCAAGCCGGGTCGAAGATGCGCAGCCGGCGCAGGTCGCTTTGAAAGTCGCGCAGGCGCTCCGTCCGTCGAGTCGAGCGGTCGGCGAGGGCGGCGTCCAGCTTGGCCCGCAACTCGTCGAGCATGAGCCCCCGCAGCAGCTTCATGATGTCCCGCTCGGACGTGTAGTGCGCGCCGAGTGCCCGGCGCTCCCGCGCGTCCATGATGCCCTGGAACAAGCTCCCGAAGACGGCCGGGCTGATCCGTGCCCACTGAAAACGGCAGCACTTCAACAGGGCCTCGCGGAGTTGGCGGTTGAACGCCACGCTGCGGAGCGGCTCGCTGAACAGGGCGCCGTTGACGTAGGGGAAGGCGGCCAGGTCCTCGTTCAGGCCCCTCATCCGCTTGTTCTCCGGCGTGTCGAGCACGTCGAACAGCTCGGCCAGCATCGGGCCTAGATCGGAGCCGTCCTCACGGGTCCGCGTCCTGACGTACTGCGTGAAGAGCTGCGGCTCGAAGATGCCGGTGTCCTCCGCGAAGAGGCAGAACAGAATGCGCACCAGGTAGCGTTCGAGGGCGTGTCCGGAGTAGCCGGCCTCTTCGAGGTTGTCGTGCAGGTCCGCCAGAAGTTTCGTGGCGGCCATGTTGGCCGGGTTTTCGGGGTCCAAGCGGAGCGGCTTCTCGCCGCGGATGAATGCGAAGTCGCGGGCGTGCTTGTGCAGGTCCGCCAGCGAGAAGATCGTGATGGTGTAGGCCCGGCCGTTGTCGAAGAGCGGCAGGTCCCGCTGATCCTCGGGCTCGAGATCGTAGAGCGCGAAGTGCGCGAAGTCCGAGACCACGATGTACCGCGGGCACTCGTCGTGCCGCCCCTCGCGGGCCAGGTCGCGGACGTAGGCGAAGGCTTGCGAGCTGGCCGCGTCCAGCTTCTTCCCCGCGCTCTTGTGCTCGACGAGAAGCACGCCGGGCCAGAACAGGTCGATGGCCCCGTAGTGGCCGCGGATGTTCGTTACGGGCTCCTCGAAGCTGGCCACCGTCCTGCGCCGCACCCCGAAGACTTCGAAAAACTCATTCCAGAACGTCTGTTTATCGGCGCGCTCGCTCGCCGCGCCAGCCCACGCGCGGGAGAACTTGATCGCCAAGTCCCGCACCTCGTTCCACGAAATCGCCGCCATCCTGCCCTCCGTGTTGGTCGGGCGATCTTCTACCCCGGGCCCGGTGGCCCCGGAAGGCCGTTCCCGCGTGTACCCGTTCCGTACTCGTTCCGGGCCCCGACGAACTCGCCGCACGTCCAGAACGGCGGGCCAAGTGCCCGACGAGCGGCCGGCGTGGCCCCGGCGTGTACCCAGAACGTACCCGGCGCGACCCCGGTGTGTACCCAGGATGCACCCAGGATGCACCCCGGAGTCACCCCGGTGCCCACCCAGGTCGCACCGACCAGGCGCAGCCCGGCCTTGCCGCCATCGGCCTTCGATGCGGCAGCGCGCTCGCGAGGCGTCCGCGCTGCCCCCGTCGGAACGTCACCCGTAACAGTTGTGACGGTTATCGAATACCCGCGGAAATGGCGGCCTCGCGCGCGAGGCAAAGAAGAGACGACCACCCGGGAAAACGCTCAGCGCGTGCAGATTCCGCCTGCGGACACGGGCCCCGATGGGCCCGACCAGGCGGAAAAGGGACCATGCCGGCGACACGCCCGTCCCCGCGCTGCGCGGGGACGGGGGCTTAGGCGTGGGGTCGTGTTCTGGTGGTCAGTGTGCGCATGCAGAACGGCGCGATTCTGCATGCGCATCGGACCAGGCAGGAATCAGCGACGGCGGGTGCTTCGGCGGTACATATCGGACCCGATCAGCCCGACGAGAATGCCGAGAAGGAGGCTCGCGGGGTCCATCAGGCAGCCTCCGTCCCGGTATTGGCCGTCGTAGGCTCAACCCACTGGCCGGCCTTCCATTCGCCGATACGCGTTGTCCCGTCAGCGGCGGTCGCGGTGCCACGCCCATTCTGGAAACCGTTGGCCCACTGGCCGGCGTAGCTGGAGCTGTCCGGCCACGTCCACACGCCGCGCCCGTGGCGGAACCCGTTTTTCCATTCGCCCGTGTACGTCGAGCTGTCGGGGTATGTGGCCTTGCCCCGACCGTGCGGTTTCCCGTCTTTCATCTTGCCGACGAAGAGGCTGCCGTCGGGCAACTGCGTCCCCTTTGGCGTCCCGTCGTCCTTCTCGGCGAGGGCATCGTACAGCTCCTCCAGCGCCTCGAAGAGGCCGTCCAGGTGGTAGCGGCTCGACTTGTGGACGCGGATTTCCCGGCGCAGGAAGCCGAGACCGATCAGCCGCGCCAGGAGGGTGCGGACTGAACGGCCGGTGATCCCCATCCGCTTGCCGATGGTGTCCACCTTGGGAAACGGGGCGTCTTCACCCCATTTGAAGTCGAGGAGCTGAATCACCAGCATCGCCTCGGCGCTGCTCAGGCCCGCGGGCATTCCGCCCGGGCTTCCCTTGACGGGTCGGGACTTCAGTTCGGGGTAGTGGGCGAGGAAGAAGCTGGAGACAGGGCAAAACTGCTCCGCCAGCTTGTCCGAGCCACCCCAGCGCGCAGCGATGCTGCGCTCTTCGGGTTCCTTGCTACTCATGCGACATCAGCCTTTCAGTGGGTGATGTCGGCGGGCTGACTACTGCGTATAGGGTCCGCCGACTGGGTTGGTGCCCCGTGGGCGCGCCCCCCGGAACTCGGCCATCCTGACGATGGATGCCCGGCTAGTCAATCGTCGGAAAATCGCAATCCGCTAGGGCGGCAGGCAACTGTCGGAAGTATTCTTCCGCCTCATAATGGGTCTATGGTGCCTCTGGTCCCACTGGCTATGTTCGCCAGTGATCTGGAAAGGGATCTTGTTCGGCGGAAGGTCCTTTCCGGGCAGCCGGACGCTTAGATCCGGAGACCCGGAACGTCGCTTCCGGGAAGGCGGTGCACGATTCCGGCTCTGGGCTCGTTCTCTGGACCTGAAAGCGACATCATGGGGTCGCGTATAGGGTCCGCTGGACCTGCGAAGAGGGCGGCCAATGTTGGTCCGCCCTCTTCGTCTTTCTGGGCCCTGAATCTCGCGCGGGCAGCGGCAGCGCCGCATCGCGAGATAACTAAAAAAAGTGCGCGAGGATCCCCCCGCTGCGCCTGAGGTCACAGTTATTGAAACCCATGACCTAGCTGCGCAAGGCGCCGCGCAAGGTTGTCCGACATCAACCAGCGCCACATCATGGGGGGAGACAATGGAAGTCTTTATACTACACGTAGTAGCTAGCTTGACCGCTCACGCGATCTTCGAAGC
>CALMXK010000079.1 GCA_937871165.1 uncultured Actinomycetes bacterium | reverse complement strand
AGCAGAAGACGGCATACGAGATTCGCCTTAGTCTCGTGGGCTCGGAGATGTGTATAAGAGACAGGCCCGACGCGGGGCACCTGTCGCCGCCCCACGCGGTGACGCTCAGCCGCACGGTGTGCCCGTTGACGCGCAGTCGAAGCCCGACGCGCCCTGCGTGTCCGGCGGCAGTGATGGCATGAATGAGCACGTGTTCAAGCACGCGATCGAGCACGTCCCGACGTCCATCGACGGGACCGTCGTCAGAGGCACGCACCGTCAGCGCGACGTCCCGGGACCGGGCGATCGCAGTGAGACGCTCGATCGCACACGTGGCGATCTCAGCCAGGTGGCATCGCTCGATCACAGGCTCTGGGCGCCCTGTGGTGTCGATGACCTCATGGACGTGGTCCATCGCCAGGGCAATTCGTTCGGCTTGGTGGTCGATGATCCTCAAGCGGTCCATGCGTGCCCCGGAGGCCAGCCCGCTGCGAACCATCCCGTGGCATTCCCCACGGATGATGGTGAGGGATGCCGCGATCTCGCGAAGCAGTCCGTCGGCCTGGGCGTGTGGACGAGTCGGCACATTTGGTGCCATCAGTGCGGGCGTCATCGTCAACGCTCCAGCGCCAGCAGGCGGTAGCCGAAGCCCCAGACGTTGTGGACCAAGCCGCCGATCCCGGCGTCCTCCAGCTTGCGTCGCAGTCGACTGGCATGCGTGTCGAGGGTGCGTGTGCGCTGCGCGTATGGTGAGAAGCCCCACACGCTTTGCAGAAGCTCCGTTTTTGGCACCGTGCGCATCGGATCACGGGCCAGCGCCACCAGGAGGGCAAATTCTTTGGCGCACAGGTGCAACGGGATGTCGCCGTGCCAGGCGGTGAGCCCCTTGCAGTCGAGCATCAGCGATCCGACATGCAGTCGGTCGGCAAAGATGTTGCCGTGTGATCGACGCAGGATCGCGACCATGCGTGTCAGGAGCTCCTGATAGCGAAACGGCAGCACGACGTAGTCGTCGGCACCACGTTGCAGGCTGCGCACGATCGAATCGGTGTCGTCGCGGGGACTCAGCACGATGAGTGCGGTATCCGCGCTCCATCGCGTGCCAGGTCCGCCGGAGCGAACATGCGTGATGAGATCCAGGCCGCTCATGTCGGCGAGTTCGTCGGCCACGAGCACGATGTCGGGCCGAAATCGCTCCAGCGCGTCAATGGCCTCGTCACCGCTCGTCGCGACGACCACATCCATCTGGTCGGCGGTCAAATTCTGGAGCAGGTACCGACCGTTCTCCAGGTCGGTGTCGACCACGAGCGTCCGCGGCCTGCGTTCGGTCTCACATACGCGAGTCGAGACCACTTCATGTGTTGTCGTCGTCATTGGGGTGTCCCTGTCCGTGTGACAGTGGCGTCGTTCACCACTCACATGTACAAGGGCTGAGCGAGACAAATCGTCCCCCCTCCCTTCACCCGCTTTCTCGCTATTTGCGGATGTTTTTCTTGCGACTCAGCGGTCGGTGGGCGACATGTCGACCACCAAACGCAGGCGATCTCCCACACGGACACCGTCGAAGGAGCCCGGCCGGGCCTCAATCGCCGCCCATGCACCCCGAGCCGTTGCATGCGTGCCCGGATCGAGCCGCAGGCGCATGTCGCACACCACCCCGTCACGGTCCACGAACAGGCACGCGATCGACTGGCGCATCCCGAACATGTGCACCGAATGGCACGGAGCGATCCACACACCCTCTCCATCGGCGAGCGCAGGCGTGCCGAGCAATCCGATCAGGCGCGCGAGCGGCCGATCGGCCACATGGCAGCGTGCAACGACAACCACGCCGTCATCGGTGACGACCCGTCCCGTGCGCCTGCAGATGCGATCAACGCGAAGTCGGCCACCCATCAGGCGATGGTTGCACGCCGGCGTTTCGCCGCCAAGTCCGCAAATTGGCCACTTGGCGAATTTCACCATGCGACGCCGCAGACCCGTCGGTCGCGCCACTCGACAGCGCCTCCGAGCGGTCACAGCGCGCCAGTGGATCGTCCCGGGACCGACAAGACCCGCAATTTCCGATCAAGGGACGCAACGAAACGTTGCGAGCTGCACCGTTCAGGCCGAAATGACGCGAGGAAAGGCCCGGGTCTGGGCGAACAGGAACATCCGATACCACTTGTACAGTCTCCGCGGTTCGATCAGGAGCCACTCACACCCATGTCAGAGCCCCGCAAAACACCCTCCAACTACCGATCCGGTACCGACTACACCATGGAGTTCGGGAAGTATCGGTTTCGCTTCAGCGCCCGCGACTTCCGCGAGCGCTGCGAGTTCGCCGCGGTGCAGTTGGCCTTCGTGCCAAGCGGATCGCTCAAGGATGCGGACGTCGAACAGCTCGTGCAGCTCGTCGCCCACGGCCACATCAGCTCCGACGGCGGACTGCAGGACCACATCGCAGCCCACCGCGAAGAGCTGATCGGTTTCGACGACGATCTCGTGCACTGGCTGCGTAAGCTGGTGTTCCGCGGCGCATGGGTCGACCAGCAGATCAAGGACGAGCTCGTCGAGCCCGTTCTGGACGACTTCGGCACATTCACCTATCGGTGTGCCGTCACCAATGACCCGATCGAAGAGATCGCCGACACGCCCGACTGGAGCAATGTCGGCTATCGGATGGAGCGACGGTGAGCCACGACCCACGAGAAGTCCTCGACGCGGTCCGCCGCCTCGAGGCCGGTCTCGACGAAATCCGCGTCCGAACCAGCAGCACGCCGACAGTCGTCGCGCCTGCGGTGGACGCCGGCCTCAGCGAGCAGCGAGCGCTCGTGGAGGACCTGGAAGTCGTCGTTGAACTCGTGGGGAATTCGTGGCGTGCAACCCGTGACGAGGTCGCTGCGATCGCCGCCGAGCTGGCGGAGCTTCGCCGACTGGCCGACGAGGCCCGCGCGGCGCTCAAGGATGTGCGGTTCGAACTGCACATGGTTCGCGGCGACGGATCGTCCGCGGACGTCGTCTAGCACTCAGGCGCAGGACACGTCAGAGAGGCTTCCCCGCTCCTGACCAAGCTGAAGCGGGTCGCTGCGCCCGGCGGTCAGTGCTGTTGCATCGCCCGTTCGACGGTGGCGAGCGCCCGCTGGAACAGGAACGCCATCGCCTCGGCGGTCTCCTCTTTGGATCGATGCGGCTCCATTGATCCCATTCCGGACGCGGCGAGCACCACCGCCTGCTGCACCAGGTTGAAGCGGTCGGGCATCATGCCCGCCCCGCTTGTCACCCGCATCGGCTGCTTCTCCGCCTGGACTTCTTCGAATGCCTCCTGCTGCGCTCGCATGAGCTCTTTGAGGCGTTCCTTGAACTGCTCAGCGGCCCCCTCGCCAAAGGCGAATGGGAAGTCGCCTCCCGTGCTCATGCGACGCCGCTGAGACGGATCTCGTGAGCGGGTCGGCCATCGAGCAGGTGCACCGTGTCGATGAACCGGATCGTTCCACGACGCAGGTTGAGCGCGATGGAGTGCGTGCGTGCGCCACCTGCGAAGTACCGGACGCCGCGAAGCAGGTTTCCGTCGGTCACACCGGTCGCAATGACGTAGAGCGGCGCGGATGCAAGGTCGGTCGTGCTGAGCACCTTGTCGAGGTCGGTGACACCGAACTTGGCAAGTTCCGCGATCTGGACCTCGCTGTTGGGCGCAAACTGCGCCTGGATCTCGCCGCCAAGGCATTCGAGTGCTGCAGCCGTGATGACGCCCTCGGTGGATCCACCGCTTCCGATGTACACGTGATCGCCGGTACCACGCACTGCAGCGGACATGCTGGCGGTGATGTCGCCGTCCGGGATCAGACGGATGCGGGCGCCGGTCTCGCGGATCTCGGCGATCAGCTGCTCGTGGCGTGGGCGGTCGAGCACGATGGCGGTGATGTCCTGGACGTCACGTCCGTAGCTCTCGGCGACGGCGGCCATGGTGTCGGCGATCGGAGCCGTGATGTCGACCTTGCCCTTGGCGGTCGCGCCGACGCACAGCTTGCGCATGTACATGTCGGGGGCCGACAGGATTCCGCCACGTTCGGCGATCACACAGATGGCGATGGCGCCTTCGTCGCCGCGCGATACGAGGTCGGTGCCCTCCAGGGGATCGACGCCGATGTCGACAGCCATGCCGCCGGCGCCGACCTCTTCACCGTTGTACAGCTGCGGAGCCTTGTCCTTCTCGCCCTCGCCGATGACAACTCGCCCGCTGATGTTCAGCTTGCTGAACTCGCGGCGCATCGCGTCCACGGCCGCCTGGTCGGCGGAGTTGTTGTCACCGCGTCCGAGCCAGCGGCCCGACGCGATTGCTGCAGATTCGGTGACGGGGAGAAACTCTCCAAGCGACAGATCTGGGCGGTCGTCAACGGTGCTCATCACAGCTCGCTTTCGTCAAACCTCGGGCGCAGTGGGCCGATTCTCTCATTTCGGCACGTCGAACCATCTCGCCGGATGTCCCTCAACGAGTGCGTCGGTCATCGTTCGTACGCGCTCAAGGAATTTGACGTTGTGCACGCGGAAGATCGTCGCCCCCTGCGACCTGCACCAGGTGAGCGCGGCGGTGGTGCCTCCGAGGCGTTGTTTTGCGAGCGCGCCGGTCACCGCGCCGATCACCTTCTTGTTCGAGATCGGCACGAAGATCGGGCGTCCGAGGGCCTGCAGCTCCGCAAGACGATGCAGCAGTTGGAGGTCCTGTGGCGGTGACTTGCCGAGGCCGACGCCGGGGTCGATCACGATGCGACGAGGGTCGATTCCCCGGTCGGCGCACCGAGCGATGGCCGCGTGCCCCCACTCCACCACCGTTGTGGGGACGTCGACATCGGGAAAGCTGACCGGCCGCACCTTCGGGTCGCCGAAGAAGTGCGACACCACGACGCCGACCTGCGAGCCGGCCACCACGGCGAGCATCGCTTCGTCGCGAAGGCCCGTCGGGTCGTTCAGGATCACGGCGCCGGCGGCGATGGCGGCGGCCGCGACCGGCGCTTTGAAGGTGTCGACGGCAACAGGGGTGTCCACCTCGCGGACGAGACGTTCGATCACCGGAACAACCCGCTCGATCTCAACCTCGACCGGGGTGCGGTCGGAAAACCGCAACGACTCGCCGCCCACCTCGACGACATCGGCACCCTGGGCGGCAAGGCGCGCACCGTGCGCCACCGCACGCGCGACACCGTAGTGGGCACCCTCGTCGGTGAACGAGTCCGGTGTGGCGTTGACGATGCCGATGAGGCGCGAGCGCGAACAGTCGAGCACGCCGGCGGCGTGGACCCACTGGCGCGCGGCGTCGACAGAGCTCACAGCGGGAATGTAGCGGCGCCTGCGGGCGACATGCAGTTAACCGTTCTGGTGTCTGACACCAGAACGGTTAACTAGAACACCTGCAAAACGGGGGATTTGCTAGCCGACGGCCTTCGCCAGCCGCGTGTCCGTGCCATCCAGCCAGCGGCAGCGGACCCCGCCCGGGGCGACGCGCAGCACCTTGGCCGACGCGGCGACGCCGGCGTCCACCATCGCCTGCTCCGCCCGTTTGGCGACATTCGCCGCCTCCGAACGCTCGCACCACAGCAGCATCGACGGACCCGATCCGGAGATCGTCGCGCCGAGGCATCCGCCCTCGCCCACCAGGGCACGCAGCGCGTCGATACCCGGTACCAGGGGCGCGCGGTACGGCTCGTGCAGGCGATCCACAAGCAGCTCCGCGAGATCCTCCAGGTCCCCGCGCTCAAGCGCGACCGCGAGCCCGATGGCGTTCGCCATGCTCGCGCTCACGTCGGCATACGGCGCGCCGGCCGGGAGCGCACCGCGCGCAACCTCGGTCGACACCCGTTGCTCCGGACTGACCACGACAAACAGCAGATCGTCCGGAACCGGGAACATCGTCGTGCGGGCCTCGGGTCCGACGGCCACGATGCCGCCCCACACGCACGCCGCGGCATTGTCCGCATGGCCCTCGATCTCGCCGGCGCGGTCCACCAGATCGGTCGGCGCCCACCGCAAAATGGCGAGCGCATTGGCGGCAACAAGTCCGGAAAGCGTGGCGGCGGCGGACGCGCCGAGTCCACGACCGAGCGGGATGCGGTTGTGGCACTCGATTGACAGATCCGTGAGCTCGGCAACGCCAAGGCCCGACGCAAGTGCCCGGCACACGAGGTTGGAACCATCCTCGGGAATCTCGCCGGCACCCTCGCCGGTGACCGTCACCGTGAGCGGCCCCGGTCGTTTGGTCACCACCACGTCGTTCCACAGATCAAGCCCGAGGGCGAGCACGTCGAAGCCGGGTCCGAGGTTGGCGGATGTCGCAGGGGCACTTACGCGAATGGCGTCAGCCACGTGGCATCCGATCAAGAGGCGCAGGAAGAATTTTCACGCTCCCATCCTGCCCGAAACCGCTCCGATGCGCCGAGCTGGCCGGAGGCGCGTCGTGCTTCGCAGGCGACGTCGCCGCCCGTCCACCCCTGCAGCGTCTACGAGAGCTCGCGGGCGAACAGGTCGTCGTGCGTCTCGCGCCGCGTCACCAGACGAGCGGTGCCACCATCCACGAACACCACGGCGGGACGTGTGACCCCGTTGTAGTTCGACGCCATCGAGATTCCGTACGCGCCTGCAGCGGGCAGGCACACCAGGTCCCCCACCTCGACGCTCGGCAGATGCGCCTCCTGCACCAGGACGTCGCCGCTCTCGCAATGCTTTCCGACGATGCGAAACAGGCCGGTCGCCTCGTGGTCGGCCTTGTTGGCAAGAAGCGGCGAGTACACCGACCCGTAGAGCATCGGCCGCAACAGGTCGCTCATCCCACCATCGACAGCCACGTACGTGCGCACACCGGGGATGTCCTTGACGGTTCCCACCCGGTAGACGGTCGCACCCGCACGGGCAACCATGCTTCGTCCCGGCTCCACCTGCACACGCGGCATGGGTGCACCGATGCGCGCCCACTCTTTCGCGACCGATTCCATCACCACGTCGGCAAAACGCTCGATCGACGGTGGGAGTTGATCGTCGGTGTATGCGACGCCGAGTCCACCGCCCATGTTCATGATCGTCAGATCCTCAAAGCCGACGTCGGCGATGAAGTCGGCGATGATCTCCGCCGCCGCCGGGTAGCTGCCGAGCTCGAAGATCTGGGAGCCGATGTGGCAGTGAAGGCCACGAAGTTCGATGCCCGCCGCGGCGCGACACGCCTGCACGGCGTCGGATGCGGCGCCACTTTCGATCGAGAATCCGAACTTCGAGTCGAGTTGCCCTGTGGAGATGAACGCATGCGTGGACGGCTTGACCCCGGGCGTCACCCGGATCAGCACGGACTGGGTGACGCCGCGTTCGGTGCAGATGCGATCGAGCAGCGCGATCTCGTCGAACGAGTCGACGATCATCATGCCGACGCCGGCATCCAGTGCGGCCGCGATCTCGGAGGCGTCCTTGTTGTTGCCGTGCAGTTCGATGCGCTCCGGCGGAAAGCCCGCACGCACCGCCGCGGCCAGCTCGCCACCCGATGCCACGTCGACGCCAAGTCCCTCCTCGGCGGCGATCTTCAGCATCGCCATCCCGAAGTAGGCCTTGCTCGCGTAGAAGATGTCGACGTTGGGCGAGTGGGCGGCGAAAGCGTCCCGATAGGCGCGCGCGGTCGTGCGCAGGAGGCCCTCGTCGAAGATCGCAAGCGGTGTGCCGTACTCCTCGGCAAGTCGCACGAGGTCGCATCCGCCGATCGCGAGGTGCCCCTCGGGCGTGGCCTCCGCGCTGGGCGGAAGTACATGTGCAAGGGCGTTCATCAGCGGCGGCACGGTACCAGATCGCGCGACCGAATCTCCGAACCGCCCCAGTCGAATGTCCGTCGCAGGGCGCCGCGGACGATCAGTCGAGCTTCTCCATGCGCAGCGAAATCACGGGCGCCAGGTTGGCCGGCAGGGCCTCGATGCGTGCGATCGCCGCCCGCAGGTTCCGCTCGACGCACTCGTGGGTGAGCAACACGATCGTGGCGGAGTCGATGTCCGATTCCTTCTGGATGACGGCGTCGATCGAGATCTGGCCGTCGGCCAAAATGCCGGTGACCTCCGCGAGCACACCCGGTTTGTCCGCGACACGCAGGCGCATGTAGTACGCGCTTGTCACGTCGTCGATCGGCAGAACCGGCAGGTCGGCGAGCTGATCGGGCTGGAATGCCAGGTGCGGCACCCGGTGTTCGGGGTCGGCGGTGATGAGACGGGCCACATCGACAAGGTCGGCGATGACGGCAGAGGCGGTTGGTTGGGAGCCGGCGCCCGCGCCGTAGTAGAGCGTCTGACCGACGGCGTCGCCGTCGACCATCACCGCGTTCATCACGCCTTCGACGTTTGCGATCAGGCGGTTGGTCGGCACCAACGTCGGATGGACGCGCAGCTCGATCCCGCCGGGGCGACGTTTGGTGATGCCCAGGAGCTTCAGCCGGTACCCCAGCTCTTCGGCGTACCGGATGTCGGCCTGTTCGATGGACGAGATGCCCTCGACGTGCGCCTGATCGAACATCACCGGCACGCCAAACGCCATGGCCGACATGAGCGCCACCTTGTGGCCCGCGTCGATACCTTCGACGTCGAACGTCGGGTCCGCTTCCGCGTAGCCGTTCGCCTGCGCGTCCGCCAACGCGTCGGTGAAGCTGACACCGCGGGAGCGCATCTCGCTCAGGATGAAGTTCGTCGTGCCGTTGATGATGCCGACGATCCAGTCGATCTGGTTGGCCACGAGTCCTTCGCGCAAGGCCTTGATGATGGGGATGCCACCACCGACCGCGGCCTCGAACGCCACCACGACGCCGTTGCGCGACGCGGCTGCAAAGATCTCGTTGCCGTGAACCGCAAGCATGGCCTTGTTGGCCGTCACGACGTGTTTGCCGTTTTCGATGGCGGCCAAGGTCAGATCCTTGGCGATGCCGTAGCCGCCGATCAGCTCGATGACGATGTCGATGTCGGGGTCCTTGACAACCGACCACGCGTCGTCGGTCACGGTGATCGCGCCACCAGTGACCTCGCGCGCGAGCGCCGTGTTGAGGTCGGCCACCTTCGTGATGGCAATCGGTCGACCGACTCGCCGCGTGATCTCACGGGCGTTTCGCGTCAGCACCTCCCAGGTGCCGCCGCCGACGGTGCCGATGCCAAGAAGGCCGATGCGTACTGGGGTCTGATCGCTGCTCACCGGCGAAACTTACACCTCTTGCCCGTCCGGCTTCGGCGGTCGATCGTCCCGTGCCACGGTGTGCAGGCGCGGCGCCTCATGGTCGGTCTGCAATGTGGAGTGTTCGATTCCGTACCGCTCGCGCAGCCGGGTCTCCACGACGCGGCGCACCGACTGGGCGTCGGCCGTGCGTGCGACCACGAGGTGGGCCGACAGGGTCGGAAACCCCGAGGTCACCTCCCAGATGTGCAGGTCGTGCACCTGGACGACCCCCGACAAGCAGGCCATGTCCCGCCCCACCTCATCCGGATCGATTCCGCTCGGGGCCGCCTGCATGAGCACCCGCGAGCTTGCGCCCACCAGTCCCCACGCGGAGCGGAGCATGAGCACGGCAACCGCCAGCGCGGCGATGGCGTCGGCACGATTGAAGCCGGTCCACAGGATCACCGCACCGGCGATGATCGCCGCCACCGAGCCGAACAGATCCATCAGTACGTGCTGGAAGCTGCCTTCGATGTTCAGACTCCGACGGTCCGCTCCGGAGAGGATCCACAGCGCCAGCAGGTTGACGACCGCGCCGATCGCCGCCACCGCGAGAACCCATCCTCCCTCCACCTCACCGGGAGCCGCCAGTCGCCGCACCGATTCGACGATCACCCCGCCGGCCAGGACGAACAGGGTGAACCCGTTGATCTGCGCGGCGAGGATCTCCACACGGCGAAAACCGAAGGTCCAGCGCCCGCCCGCCGGGCGTGTCGAATATTCAAGCGCGACGAGCGACAAGGCGATGGCGGCGGCATCGATCACCATGTGCCCGGCGTCGGCCAGCAACGCGACGGAGTCTGCGAGAACGCCGACGACGATCTCCACGACCATGAAGCCGAGGATCAGGACAAGCGTGATCCACAACCGGGTGCGGTTCGTCGTGGTCACATGGCTCTGAAGGGGATCCCCGTGCGCGTGGTCGTGGTGGGAGTGGTCGTGGGCGGCCATGCTCACCCCACGATGCGAACCGACACTGCGGCACGGCCGACACGTACCTGCGCTTGACGTGGAAGGGTCCGACGCAGTGCCCGGGCGAGATCGGCGGGACGGATGGTCGATACCACCATCGAGAGGATGCGGCGGCGACCGACCCGGTCGAGCGCGATCTTGCCACCGCGCCAGGTCCGCACGACGGTCTCATCGATCCCGAGGGCCAACAGGTCCGCCGCGCCAAAGGTGGTGCTCAGCACACGCTGCGCCCGAGCGTCGGGTTTCGGAAGCGTGACGGCGACGGGCGGACGGTTGCCCGCAAGGTACCGCTCGGGGATCAGTACCTGCAGCGTGCTCTTTGGCGGATTGCGAAACGCGCGATCGACGGCGGCCTCACCGCCACGTGCGCGGAGCGTCGTAACGAACCTGGCGCCGCGGATGTACGGGAACTCCAGCGAGCGCTGCAGAAACGGCGGAAGGCGACGCTGGTCGGCGGGGACCTCCGACAGCTGGTTGAGCGCGCCGCCGAGTTCGCCGATCGCGCCCGCAACACCCTGTGACTGCAGGTAGCGGGTCTGCACCTCCGTGGCGTCGCCTTCTGCCACTGCCTGGGCGGCACTCTCACCATCGGCGTCGAACGGCCGTGGGGCGAGGACCTCGCGCTGCAGGTCATAGCGTGCGTCCTGCAGCGCGTGCACGATCTCGTGCAAAAGGGTGCTGTCGGTGGCCTGCGCCGCGGTACCGTCGACGACGTACAGCTTCTTCGTCGCCGGGTCGTAGAGGCCCGCCACCTGGGCGGCGAGCCCGTCTGTCTGGAGTGTCTGCAGGTGTTCGTCGGCGCCGAGCGCTCCAAGCAGGTGCAGCGCGTCATCGGTGGCCGCAGTTCGGCGGGCGTCGGCCTCGGCGGCGATCAGGCGCCTGATGAGTGACGTCGCCTGCTGCCGATCGATCCGCTCCACCGCCACCGGGTGGCCGAGCGACACCGAGCGCAGTTGCTCGGCGGACTGTTGGATCGCCGCCAGGCGCGCCGTCTGGTCGACCGCCGTCGTCGAGGTCGTGTTTGTGGTGGCAGCCGCCGAGGGTGCGGTGGTCGACGTACTTGGAAACTTGGCGGCCAAGACGCCAAGTCCAACGAACACGGCGAGGCCCGCAGCGATGATGGCGAGAAAGGCCCGCCGGGTCGTGGAGGCTGGTGCGGCGGCGGATGGCGGCTCGGGAGTGCTCATTGCGCGCAAGTGTACGACCTGCGTCGGATCGTTCCGCCGCGATGTGTCGCGGGCCGGACGTCGTCCATATCCGGGGCGGACACGATACGCTGAGGCGTCGAAACGGAAGGAAGACACGATGGCCGACTCGAATCTGCACCGTCTTGCCGCGCTTGGACAGAGCGTATGGGTGGACAACCTCTCCCGAGACCTCGTCACGGAGGGCGGGCTCGCCCGCATGATCGCCGAGGACGCCGTCACTGGAGTGACCTCCAACCCGACGATCTTCCAGAAGGCGCTCGCCGACGGGCAGGCGTACGACGCGCAGCTTCGCGAGGTTGTCGCGACCACGAGTGATCCCAAAGAGATCTTCGTCGCCCTGGCGTCGCAGGATGTCGCCGATGCGTGCGACATTCTGGATCCGGTCTGGGAGGCGACCGGCGGGCACGACGGGTACGTCTCGATGGAGGTCGACCCGCGCTTCGCATTTGACATCCAGGCCACTTTGGATGAGGCCATGCGCTTCCACACGCAGATCAACAAGCGCAATCTCATGGTCAAGATTCCCGCGACCAAACCGAGCCTGGCCGCCATCGAGGAGATGATCGCGCGCGGCAAGTCCATCAACGTCACGCTGATCTTCTCGCTCGAGCGCTACGTGGAGGTCGTGAACGCCTACATCGACGGCCTCACACGACTCGTCGAAGACGGCGGCGATCCGAGCACGGTCCACAGCGTCGCGAGCTTCTTCGTCTCACGTGTCGACAGCGAGGCGGACAAGCGCCTGGACGCCATCGGCGGGCACGATGACCTGAAGGGCAAGCTGGCCGTGGCCAACGCGCGACTGGCGTACGAGGCGTACGAGCGGCTGTTCAGCGGCCCGGCGTGGGAGGCCCTTGCCGCAAAGGGCGCCCATCCGCAGCGCTGTCTGTGGGCGTCCACATCGACGAAGGACCCGGCGTACCCGGACACGATGTACGTGGACGAGCTCATCGGCAAGAACACGGTGAACACGATGCCGGAGGAGACGATCGCCGCGTTCCAGGATCACGGCAACCCGCGCCCAGACACGGTCAAGCGCAACGTGGCCGAAGCCCATGCGTTCATGAAGGAGTTGGCTGCCGCCGGCGTGAGCTACGACGACGTGACGGCGCTGCTTGAGCACGAAGGTGTCAGCAAGTTCGAGGCGTCGTTCATCCAGCTGCTCGAAGGCGTGGCGCACGCCCGGGACGCCGTCCCGCGCTGACCCCCACCCGCCTGGACATTCGCTCGCACGACGGCACCCGCCTGGCCGCCGACCTGACGTGGGTGGGCGCCGGCGCCCCGGCGGTCGTCGTGCTGCACGGACATCGCAGCACGCGCGCCAACCATGGCGACTTCTGCACACGCTTGGCGGCCGCCGGGATCAGTGCGCTCGCACTCGACCTGCGCGGACATGGCGACAGCGAGGGTGTGACCGATGCCGGGATGCCAGGTGACGTCGTCGCCGCGCTTGACGCACTCCACGACCGCGGGGCCGGTCCGCTTGGCATCCGGGGAAGCTCACTCGGCGGATACCTTGCCCTCCTCGCCTCCACACACCCGCACGTGCGCGCCGTCGCCGCGCTCTGTCCGGCCAACAATCTTCGATTGTTGACCAGATATCCCCAGTACGAGTGGGCGCGCCACCTGCCACTGGTCGACACCGTGGTGCGCGACACCGGCGTCGCCCGCGGGTACTGGCACGCGCGGGGCGACGAGATCGTGCCATGGGCGCAGACGATGGCGCTCCATCAGATCACGCCCCATCCCAAGCACCTGCATGTGGCCATGGGCGGCGATCACCGCTCACTGCAACACGATCCGCAGATCCAAGATCAGACCGTCGGATGGCTTGCGAGCCATCTGCTCGTGTCCGAGTAGTGGTCTAGAGGTACGGAATCGGATCGACGGCGGCGCCGTTGACCCGGACCTCGAAGTGCACGTGCGGTCCGAAGCAGTGGCCGGTGCACCCCACAGCGCCGAGCACGGACCCCGTGCTCACCTGCTGGCCGTTGCTGACCGCGATACGACTCATGTGCGCGTATGCGGTGGACAGGCCGCCACCGTGCGCGACCACGACCATGTTGCCGTATCCACCGACCCATCCGGCCACGATCACGGTTCCCGGTCCGGATGAACCGATCGGCACGCCGGTGCCGACAGCGATGTCGACGCCTTCGTGCATCCGTCCCCAACGCCAGCCGAAGTACGACACCACCGGTCCGTGAACCGGCCACGCGAAGCGTCCGCTTCCGCCGACGGGCACGGTCGACGGGAGCGATCCCGACGACTGGCGGATCCGCGATGCCAACCGGGCGGAGCGCTCACGAAGCCCCTTGGCCTCCTCCTCGAGATCCCTGCGGTCCTCGCGGATGTTGCTGAGCAGGGATGCCCGCTGATTCTTGGCGGCCACCAGGTTGACGCGCTCACCGTTGACCTTGTTGAACACGACCGCCACCTCGGCCTCGGCGGCTGCAACCTGCTTCTCGTTCTCCCAGACGGCCTTGCGCGCAACCTTGATCTTGTCGCGCGACGCGCGCGTATTGGTGGCGTTGGTCCGCGTCGCCGTGATCAGCACCTGGTCCTGCCCCATGGCGCGACGCATGCCCTCCTGGGCGGTCATCGCCGCGGTCACCGATCCGCTTTGCAGCAGGATCTGCAGCACGGTGGGGTCGCCTTTGCGGTATGCCGCCGACAGGCGCTCAGCCAGTTCGGCGCGCTGGTGCTCAAGGCGCTTGGCGAGGATCGCCAGCCGGCGCTCTTCCGCTTCGATCTTCGCGGTCAGCTGCTTGCGCTCGGTGCGCAAGCCGTCGAGCTGGGCCTGCAACGAGGTGAGTTTGGCCTGGATCGGCGCGAGTCGCGTCTCAACGTCGCGGATGCGCTCGTTGTACTTGCTGATCTCGCTGGTGAGCACCTGTTCTTTGGCACGTGCCGCCGCTGCCTTCGACTCCACTTGGGAGAGGCTTCGCGCCGCCTCGGATCGGTC
This sequence comes from uncultured Actinomycetes bacterium, assembly GCA_937871165.1. Lineage (GTDB taxonomy): Bacteria > Actinomycetota > Thermoleophilia > Miltoncostaeales > Miltoncostaeaceae > CALMEC01. Next base: position 22,170 of record CALMXK010000079.1, on the reverse strand, counting down.
CACGTGCATCGCTGCTGGGATGGCGATGGCCGCGGCCGTGAGGCTCAGTGCTGTGAGGAGGCGAAAATTCACGCTGGAGAAGGTTCGCAGAGCGGACACGATCCCTCGACCCCGCGACGTTGCGGGATCGAGGGAGGTGAAACGCTAGTTGCGGACCGGTGGCTCTGGATCGACGGCGAGCAGGTCCGTGTACGGGTTGATCGGACCGATGCCCTCCGGCCGGATCTCGAAGTGCAGGTGCGTCGCGCCGTAGCGGGCGTCACCGGTGTTGCCGACATAGCCGATCACCTGGCCGACCTTGACGACGCTGCCGGCTTTGATGCCGCTCGCGATCGCGTTCAGGTGGGCGAAGTAGTAGTCGGTTCCCTTTGCATCTTCCATCCAGACGTAGATGCCGCCGAGACCCGACTCCACACGGTTGGCCTTCCAGACCGTGCCTGCGGCCGTGGCGCGCACCGGGATGCCGCGCGCGGCCATGATGTCGTTGCCCTGGTGGGCACCCTGCCCACGCGGGGCGCCGAAGTCGTTGAAGTACGTGTGCTTGCCCGCGACCGGGAACGCCTTCAGGTACTTCGCTCGCGCGGCGTTCGGTCCCGTGAGCGGGTAGGTGCCCGGGTTCACGATCGGTGCCGGTGTGGTCGGCGCCGTTCGAATGCGACGGACGCCGAGCTTGGCCATTGTCCGCGGACCGACGACACCGTCGCCCTTCAGCCGGTACCGCTTCTGAAACCGCTTGACCGCGCGGTGGGTCAGCCGTCCGAAGTCGCCATCGGCGCGAATCTTGTAGCCGCGACGGCGAAGCAGGATCTGCAGTGAGCGGACGTCGGTTCCGAGCATGCCTTTGCGCAGGACGCGGCTGCCAAGGACGTATCTCGTCGTGGGAGTGTCACCGAGTGCCTGAAGCATCTGCACAGACATCAGTGACTGGGTGCCATCGGCCTGCGGGGTCGGCCATGGAATCGAATCGGCGGTTGCCGAGGCAACGCCGATCGCAGATGACGCCACGAGGACGCCGATGGCGATCACACGCGAAAAGCTGCGTCGGCCGAAGGTGGGGGCCTGCGGTCGAACGTTCAAGATGGGGCTCCTTTTCCGCCCCCGGCCGGATTGCCGGGTGGCTGTAAGTCACTCACCACTCCTTGGTGAGCGCTCCTGGGGAAGCGTTGGAACGGCGGCCACTCTGACATTCACGCCACCGCCGGTCAAGCACCAGCGTTGCACGTTTTGCCAATTTCGGCCGTCACACCACGTGTCCGGGTATTTGATCGGCCGACCACTCACCCGCCTTGAGCTGCATTTGCAGGCTTTTCCTATTTTGCAACACAGGTGAGACAGGGTGTCTCACATCACGAATCGCCGTCGAGCTCCGATCGCCGGCGAATCAGTCGTGCAGCGTTTGCACGCTCGGCGCGCTCCATTCGCTGAAAATCATCGTCACTCAGGCTGCCCGCCTGATGATCGAACTGCAGCTCCTTGATGGCCTGGAGCGACGCGGTGATTTCGTCGTCCAGGGCGACCCGTGCCGGGTCGACCGCGACCTCCACCACCTCGTGTCCCCCTGCGATCAGCGGCCACGACACGCCGACCACCAACGCAAGTGCCAGCAGTGCGATCAACACGACATCCGCGATCACGCGGCGGCACGCTCCGCCTCGACGACCGGGTCCGGCACACGGCGGCGTCTGCCCTCGGGCCAGCCGGCCACCACGGCACCGATCAGGAAGATGGCGCCACCTGCCCAGATCCACGACACCATCGGATTCACGAAGACTTTGAACGGCGCGACACCGTCCCTGAGCGACGGCATGTACATCCAGATGTCGCGTGTCGGTCCGCCGATGATCGCCACCTCCACGCCCATGTCAGGGTTGGAAGTGAACGCGTTCATCGCCGGGCGCAATGTTCCGACGTGGTCGCCGCTCGCGTTCTTCACGTCGACGGCGGCCTCCACCCGCATCGCCTGTGCGGTCCGACGGCGGGTCAACGAGATCGCCGTGAACGTGTACCCGCTCACCGTAGCGCTCTCACCCTGGCGCAGCTGGAACTGCCCTTCTGTGACGAACGATTTGGAGACCGCGATGCCGCAGATCACGACGACGATGCCCATGTGCACGATGTAGCCGCCGTAGCGACGACGGTTGCGCGAGATGATCTGTCCGAGGGCCGAAAGCCATGTGACCCCGCCGTGCGCGTGGCGAACCGCCATCCCTCGCCAGAACTCCATCCCGATGCAAACGGTCGTGAAGACCGCGAACACCAGCGTCACGAGCACCGGCCAGCTGCCGCGCGCATCGGTCAGCAGGAAGAGCGGAAGCGAGACGAGACCTGCGATTGTCGGCCACAGGAACCGTTGGCGAAGCTGTTTGGGCGACGCTTTGCGCCAGGGGATCAGCGGTCCGACTCCGGTCAGGATGAGCAGGACGATGCCGATCGGCGCCGCGACCTGGTCGAAGAACGGCGTCCCGACGGTGATCTTCTCCCCCGTAAACAGCTCGGTCATGGCGGGGTACAAGGTGCCCCAGGTCACGATGAATGCGAGTCCGACGAGCAGCAGGTTGTTGTAGAGGAAGATGGCCTCGCGCGAGAAGTAGCTCTCGAGCGAGTGTGAGCTCTTCAGGTACGACAGGCGGGTGATGATCAGGTACATGCCGCCGATGAGCGTGACGACCAGCAGGCCGAGCAGGTACGGCCCGACCGTACGGGCGCCGAACGCGTGCACGCTGCTGGTGATGCCGGAGCGGGTCATGAACGTTCCGAAGATCGTGAGCGCGAACGTCACGAGGATCAGCACCATGTTCCACACCTTGAGCATCCCGCGGCGTTCCTGCACCATCACCGAGTGGATGTACGCGGTTCCCGTGAGCCACGGCAGCAGTGCCGCGTTTTCCACCGGGTCCCAGATCCAGTACCCGCCGAACGTGAGCGACTCGTACGCCCACTTGGCGCCGAGGACGATGCCGATTCCGAGGAAGGTCCAGCTGGCGAGGTTCCACTTGCGCATGCTCGTGAGCCACCCGGTGTCGAGACGACGGGTGACGAGCGCGGCCATGGCGAATGCGAACGGGATCGCGACCATCACATAGCCGAGGTAGAGCATCGGCGGGTGCGTGATCATGTACGGGTTGCGAAGCGCCGACACGAGGCCGCTCCCGTTTTCCGGCACCACGTCCACGGTGGCGAACGGACTCGTCGCAAACGACAGCACGAGTGCGAAGAAGCCTGCAAGCGCGCCGAGGATCGCGATGACGATGGGCATCAGATCGCGGTTGCGGGCGCGGTTGGTGTAGACGGCGATCGCGGAGAAGCCGGTCAGGATGAGCGCCCAGAACATGAGCGACCCGGCCTGGCTCGCCCAGAGCGCCGTGATTTTGAAGTACCACTGGATCTCGCGGCTTGAGTAGCCGGCGACGTTCTCGAGCGAGAAGTCCCCACGAAGAAGCGCAACTTGCAGCGTTCCGACCGCGACCGCGAACAGCCCGAACAGGGCGTACATGCCGCGCCGTGAGGCCTGGTACCAGGCGCGCTTTGCCGGTGCGCGGCCGATCAGCGCGGCGACGACTGTGAACACCGCCGTCGCCAACGCGAGAAGCAGGACTCCACGACCGAACAGGCTCATGAGCTCAGCCGCACGTCAGGTGGCGGATGCCGACGACTTGCCCTGGAACTTGGATGGGCACTTCGTGACCAGTTTGTCGCGATCGGCGACGAACGTTCCGTTTTCATATCGGCCGGTCACGACGATTTCGCGGCCGTCCTTGAACTGCTCGGGCACGATGCCGTGGTAGACGACCGGCACCTGCTTGGATGCGTCGTCCTTGTCCTGCACCGTGAACTTGACGCCTGCAGGCGTCAGCGCATCCGCCGCGGCGTCGGTGGGACTGCCCGTCGCCACGATCGCATTCAGGCGGTAGGTCTTGCCTTCCTGGAGCCCGGCCGGTGATGCGTAGGTCTCAAGCGACCCTCCGAACACCATCCAAACCAACGCTCCACCGACGAGTGCGGCGAGCGCGAGTGCGATCACAAATCGGGGTTTCGACGTCATCGGACCTGATCGTACATCCTGGGTCCGGCGTCGCGCGAGGTGACGGGTGTCCGCCGAACATCGGTCGAGTCGCCGTGCCGCGTCCTACGAAAGCATCGCTTCCAGCGCGGTACGAAGCGCAGACAACCGCTCGGTCGCCCGCCCGCGGGCAGCGGCGGCGTCTGCGTCCGGGGCCGGCTCCACCGCCTCGCAGTAGCACTTGAGTTTGGGCTCGGTGCCGCTTGGACGAACGATCACGCGAACACCGTCGCCGAGTTCGACCCGCAGAACGTCGGGCGCCAGCAGTTCGACGTGCTCCACGGCCGACGAGCCGATGTGCGTCGGCGGGGCCGCGACGAGCCGGGCGACGGTCGCGTCGCGCCGCTCACGCCACCCGATCCCCTCGTAGCGCAGCGAGAAGTTGCCGGTCACGTGCGCGCCGTAGGTGCGGTCGAGTTCGTCGAGCTTCTCGATCAGCGTGATCCCGCGTGCGGTGTACGCCGACGTCATGGACGCGACGGCGAGGGCGGCGCCGATGCCGTCCTTGTCAAACACGTCGGACCCGACCGCATAGCCGATGGCCTCCTCGTAGGCGATCACCTGGCGAAGGTGCGGCGCGCCGAGCGCCGCCCGGGCGAGCCACTTGAAGCCGGTGAGCGTCTGCTCGAAGTGTGCGCCGTGGCGCGCCGCGATCTTCTGCAGGCGCGACGAGGACACGACGGTCGTGATGACCAGGCGGTCGTCACCGTCGGTGACCTCCGACAGGAGCCACTCCCCGAGGAGTGCGCCGACTTCGTCGCCGGTGAGTTGGCGGTGATGGTCCCCGTCGGCCACGCAGACGGCGATGCGATCGGCGTCCGGATCGAGCGCGAGGCCGAGGATCGCGCCGGTGCGCGCCATTTCCGCAATGAGCAGATCGGTTGCGCCGGCCTCTTCCGGGTTCGGGAAGCTGACCGTCGGGAAGTCCGGGTCGGGGTCGTGCTGTTCGGCCACGACGGTGACGGCGCGGTGCCCGGCGGCGTGCAGCAGGTCGCGAAGGAGCGCACCCCCCACGCCGTGCATCGCCGACATGGCGATGGGGATCTCGACGACCGGGGACGGCACGCGGGCGAGCACGGCGGACCGGTACGCCTCGACGACGTCGGGTTGCAGGGGCACGATGGCCGCCGCCTCGCCCGGCGGGAGGATCACACCGTCGGCCACAACCGCGTCGATGCACGCCGCCACGGCCTCGTCGGTGGGCGGTGCGATTTGTGCGCCGTCGCCCATGAACAGCTTCATACCGTTGTCGGACGCGGGGTTGTGGCTCGCGGTGATCACGATCGCCGCCGCGGCGGCCAGGTGACGCACCGCAAACACCCCGACGGGGGTCGGCCAGGGGCGATCGCCGAGCGTGACCGGAATCCCGTGGGCTGCCACCACCTCCGCCGCGTCCCGCGCGAACACGTCGCTCTTGTGGCGCGCATCGCAGGTCACGACGACACCGCGGGTGCGTGCGTCGGGGATGCCGGCGAGCAGGTGACGGGCGATCCCAGCTGCCGCCTGACGCACCACGAGTCGGCACATTCCGGTCGGTCCGCCGTACATCCCCGAACGCAGTCCGGCGGTGCCGAAGGCGACCCGGCCGGCGAAGCGCTCGGCGAGCAGATCACCCTCGCCGCGCGCCAGCATTCCTTCCAGCTCGGCGCGGGTTTCAGGATCGGGATCGATCGCGATCCAGTCGCGAACGGTGGCGGCGAGGTCCGGTGCGATGCTCATGGCGGAAGTGTCGCAAACCCGACCGGGGCGGGCCGTCAGCGATGCTCGCTTACGGCGTACCCGGCGGCCTCAAGCGCATCCACCACGCCCAACTGATGATCACGATCGCGCGTCTCGATCGTCAGGGTCACGGCAACCGATGCGATGGGAAGCCCCTGCCCTTCGCGGTGGTGCTCCACCGTCAGCAGGTTGGCGCCGACACTCGCGATCACGCCCGTCAGCGTGTGAAGGGTGCCCGGTTGGTCGCCGATAACCACGCGCAGCACCTGGAAACGCCCGGCCGAGGCCAGGCCGTGATCGATCAACCGTGCGAGCAACAGGGAGTCCACGTTGCCGCCCGAGCACACCGCCACCGCAGGACCTGAGCCGGGGATCGCACCGGCCAGGATCGCGGCGATCGCCATGGCACCCGAGGGTTCCACCACCGCCTTCACACGTTCGATCAACATCACGACGGCGGTGCTGATCTGCTCGTCACTCACCTGCACGACCTCGTCGACCAGGCCACGGCAGATCGCGAGCGGCAGCGCGCCGGGTGCGCGAAGTGCCACGCCGTCGGCCATTGTCGACGGCGTCACCTGAACAGGGTGTCCGGCCGCGATCGAGGCCGACATCGACGCGGCCCCTTCGGCCTCCACGCCGATCACACGCACGCCGCGCCGCCACGCGGCGATGGCCGCGGCGACCCCGGCGATCAGTCCGCCACCGCCGATCGGAACAACCACCACCTCGGCGTCCGGCACCTCGTCGGCGATCTCGAGCCCGATCGTCCCTTGGCCCGCGATGACGTCGCGGTCGTCGAACGGCGGCACGAACACGGCGCCGGTTCGGCCGGCGTCGTCGATCGCGGCAACCATGCAGTCGTCCACGCCGCCGTCGATCTGGATCACCTCGGCGCCGTAGCCGCGCGTGGCGGCAAGCTTCGGCAGTGAGGCCAACCGCGGCATGTAGATACGACTCGGATGACCGGTGAGTGCAGCCGCAAGCGCCACACCTTGGGCGTGGTTGCCCGCTGACGCGGCGACGACCGGGACACCTGGCGGACGTTGGGCGATGAAGTTGTACGCGCCCCGGATCTTGAACGATCCCGTGCGCTGCAGGTGCTCCGGTTTGACCACCACGGGCCGACCGACGACGCGGCTGAGACTCTCGGCCACGATGGAACGTGTCGGACGCACGACCGACTGCAGCCGTGTCTGCGCAGCGACGATCTCGTCGATGTGGACGAGGTCGCTCACCGCAGCGTCACAACAGTCGCACCGTCGCCACCCTCGTTCGGCGCGGCAACCGCCGTCTGCGCGACCATCGGGTGGCGACGCAGTTCCTCACCGATCGCGGCACGAAGCGCCCCGGTGCCGCGCCCGTGGATCACGCGGACCGTCTCCAGTCCGCTCATGGCGACGGTGTCGATGTAGTCGCGCACCAGCGCACATGCCGCCTCAGCGCGCTCGCCGCGAACATCGATCTCGTGCCCAACCGACCGCGCAGCGGGACGGCGCTCCACCGGTGGGGGCGGCGCCGTGTTCGGGCGCTCCACCAGGCGGTCCCGGGTCAGTCGCGCACGTTTCAGCGTGAGTCGGGCGAGTGGCCCCTGCACGATCACGCTGTCGCCGTCGATCGCGATGATCGTGCCCCGGACACCGAGATCGTGGACGAGGACCGGGTCGCCGACGGCGAGTTCCTCGTTGGGGGTGAGCTCATGGGCGGCCCCCAGGCGCGACACCGCCCGGGCGGCGGCCGCCGCCGCCTGCCCCAGGTGGCGATCACGTTCGGCCTCGTGCTGCGACGCCTGCGTGGCACTCGCGCGGCGGCGCTCTTCTTTGCGTGCGGCGGAGATCTGCTGGCGCAGCGTCGCAAGCTCACGCTGCAGGTCGCCGAGCTCGGTGGTGGCCTCCTCGCGCGCACGCGCACGCGCAGCCGCCGCGTCCGCGCGGCGACGTTCGACCTGACGGGCGAGCTCCTCCTCGCGCCGTTCGATGTCACCGAGCACGCGGGCGACCTCATCCCGCTCGGCGATGGCCTCATCGCGCGCCTGCTCGGCGTTCACCCGTGCCGCGGCGGCGTCTTGCAGCAGCGCCTCCACCCCTTCGCGCGCCCCGCCGAGCACCTCGTGGGCCGTCGCGACGATCTGCGGGTCCAGGCCGAGCCGCTGCGCCACCTCGATCGCATGTGACGCGCCGGGCTCACCGACACGGATCGTGAACGTGGGCGCCAACCGCTCGGCGTCGAATCCGACGGCGGCGTTCGCGACACGGCTGTCGAGACTCGCCCACCCCTTCAGCTCGTCGAAGTGCGTGGTCACCAACACGAGGGCACCGCGATCGATCAGCGCTTGCACAATGGCCCGTGCGAGGGCCGCACCGGCGGCGGGGTCGGTGCCAGCCGCGATCTCGTCGAGGAGCACCAGGCTGCGCGGCCCGACCGCATCCAAGATGGCGATGAGCTTGCGCATGTGGCCCGAAAACGTCGAGAGGCTCTGCTCGATCGACTGTTCGTCGCCGATGTCGGCGAAGACCATGTCGAACACCGGCAACCGTGCGGCGTCGGCCGGTGGCTGAAGACCAAGCTGGTGACACAGCGCGAGCAGACCGAGCGTCTTGAGCGCGACCGTCTTGCCACCGGCGTTCGGGCCGCTCACCACCAACCCGCGTCGACCGGACAGCGGCAGGTCGATCGGCACGACCGAGCCCGGGTCGAGCAGCGGGTGGCGCGCACCGACGAGCTCCACGTCCTCGCTGGGCGTGACGGTGCATCCCCGCCAGCGCGTCGACAGATCGGCCATCGCAAACACCAGATCCACGTGCGCCAGGATCCCCGCGGCGGTGGTGATCGCCCCACCATCCTCGGCGATCGCCGCGGACAGACGCGCGAGCACGCGCTCGATCTCCATCCGCTCCACGGCCTCCATCTCACGTACGCGGTTGGAGGCGTCCACCACCTCGAGCGGTTCGATGAAGATGGTGTTGCCGGTCGCGGAGCGGTCGTGGACGATGCCCTTGACCGCGCTCTTGGCCGACGCCTTGACGGCGAGCACCGGGCGCCCCCCGCGTTCGGTCAGGAAGCCCTCTTGCAGATGTGACTTGAAGCGCTGCGCCGCATCACGCAGCGCCTGCGACGCGGCCGACCGCGCCTCGGCCAATTGGCGGCGCGCACGTCCGAGCTCCGCCGACGCGCTGTCGCGCAGACCCCCATGGCCGTCATGAGCCGCGTCCACCAGATCGGCGACAGCCTGCAGCCGCGGATGTGTGATGCCACGTCCAAGGTCCGCCAGCCGGGGAGCGGCGTCGCTGTGCGACGCGAGCGTCTGCGCGAGCTCGGCGCACACGCTTGCGCAGATCGCGACCTGCACGACGCTCTCGAGTTCGAGCGTCCCGCCACGCACCGCATTTGCGACGTGGTCGTCCACGTCCGCGGCGCCGGCTGAGATCCCGACGCCCAGTCGGCGCAGCTCGATCGCCTCGACGGTCTCGGCCTGTCGCTCGGCCACATCGGCGACCGCGTCGGCCACGGCGAGCCCCATGGCGCGCGCACGTCCTTGCGCCGACTGGCACCGGTCCACCAGACGGCGACGGATCTCGGCGAGTCCGAGGAGTTCCTCAGTGCGGGTATCCACCCGCGCAATGGTAGTCGTTACCCGGCGCCGATCTCCGCTTCGAGCGCATCGCAGACCGCTTCGATGTGGGCGACCATCTCGGCCTGCTCACCCAGGTTCACGTCGTCGGGGTCGGGCTCGCGGATCTCGGCTGCGCGCGCCGCGATCTGGTCCTCGGTGGCGTCAAGTCGACCGGAGATGGCCTTGGCGAACTCCGGGCCGCCGGACCCGGTGGGGTCGCATGTCGCTCCAAGCGCCTCGGCGAGCCAGCGCGCCGACCCGCCGTACTCCACCCGACGCTCACGCGTGAGCAGGTCGTCGATCGGACCGGTCGCCACGTGATGGGCGAGCGCCAACTCGATCACTTCGCGCCGCTCACCGCTGACGCCGAACCACTTCTCCACTTTGTCGGCCAGATCCGCGGGCGCCTTGGGCCACACCGCGCCGAGGTGCGCCGCCACGTGAATCATCCAGGCCTGTGAGGTTGCCTGGCGGGCGGCGGTGCGCCGCTCATGTTCTGCGGGCAGCATGCCGCTCTCGGCCTGCAGAAAGAGCTGATGCGTCATCCGCGACCGCTCGCGCTCACGGCGCTCCTGGATACCACCCTGATCCGCCGTCACCGCATCAAGTAGTGCACCCATCTCGTCCTCCCGGGAGTTCGTGCCGAGGAGACCATGCCCGATGGGCGCATACGACGCCCGACCACGCGTGCGCATGGCCCGGACGAAGCGGATGAGGCGCTCCTGCTGGAGCGCCTCATCGGTCAGCAGCGCCGGTGGACGTAGTGTCGCGCCCCAGAAGTGCGTGGCAGTTCGCCGGCTGCGACCGTCACGATGCGGCGTCCTCGGGAGTGCAAATACGCCCGGTATTCACAACGACCTGCGCCCACCACCTCGCTCGGTCTCACTCACCGAACCGCAGACGCATTTCCGACGCGCGACCCCTAGGACGACTTGCCGAAGATCTCGCCGCGGCGAAGCTTGCGGTAGAGCTCAAGCGACTCCCGAAGCACGGCGATCGCCTCTTCCGCGCCCATCGGCGCGTCGATGACGACTTCTTTGTGCTCCAGCACCTTGTAGTCCTGGAAGAAGCGCATCATCTCGCGAAGCGTGTGGCTCGGAAGCTCGGTGTGCTCCATGTACTCGTTGTAGGCCGGGTCGTCCACGCACACGGCCACGATCTTGTCGTCGATGCCCTTGTCGTCGCGCATGCGCATGACGCCGATGGCTCGTGCGCGCACGATGCTCAGCGGAACCACCGGCTCCTGACCGAGCACGAGCACGTCGAGCGGGTCGCCGTCGTCACAGAACGTGCGGGGAATGAACCCGTAGTTGGCCGGGTAGTAGACCGCGCTGTGCAGCACGCGATCGAGCTTCAACAGGCCGGTCTCTTTATCGAGCTCGTACTTGTTCTTGCTGCCTTCGGGGACCTCGATGATCACCGGGAAGGATTCGTGGATCGACTGGTCGTCGATGTAAATGTCGTGCCAAGGGTGCATTGCTGGATCGTAGCGCGGCGGCGTGGCAATCCCGCAGGTGGTCGTGAACGAAGGGCGTTCGGCCCCCGTCAGAGCGCATCGTCCACATACCGGTCGGCGAAATGCCGCGCTGCACGCGGCGTCAGTCCACGATCGACCGCATATCGGCGTGCCTGCTCCTCGATCCCTGCGGGGACATGGCCGAGGCGCCGCGCAACGAGTCCGTTGACGATGGCCAGGTACTCCGCCACGCGCACCGACGGGAACGCCACGCGGATCCCGAAACGGGTGGCGAGCGCTGATCGCTCCCCCCTGCCGAGATCGCTCTCAAGGTCTTCCTCACGGTCGGTGCGCGACTCGTGAAGCAACCGCATCCGGTTGGAGGTCGCCCACACGACCACGTTGTCCGGTCGTGCCTGCACGTCGCCTTCGAGCACCCCGCGAAGCTCACGGTCGGCCCGGTCGCCCTCGTCGAACACCAGGTCGTCGAGCAGGATCAAACACCGCGGTCCGCCTGCGATCTGTGAAAGCAGCTCGCGGAGGGATCCGATGTGCCGGCGGTCGACCTGAATGAGTCGCAGCCCGTCGGGCGCGAAGCCGTCTGCGAGCGCCCTGGCCGTCGTCGATTTGCCGGTACCGGGCGGTCCGTACAGCAGGGCGTCCACAGCCGGTCCGCCGGCGACGAATGCGCCGAGCGAGCGGGAGAGCACGTCACGGCGGTCCTCCCCGCCGATCAGGTCGCCAACCCGAATGCCGTCGGGTTCGTCGACGCCGACAAGCCCCTGGTCGTCAAATCGCAGCACGCGTCGCGTGGCGAGCACGCCCACGCCTTCGGTGCGGTGGAAGTCCGCGACCTCCCGAACCAAACTCCCCCAGTCGGCCGCAGCGGCAAGGCGGGTGCGAAGCCGCGCCGTCGCCGGTGGCATGGAGTGATCGCCAAGGTGGTCCGTCTCGGCCTCGGCGCCAACCACCCCCGACTGGGCGAGCAGGCCGGCCAGGTCCGCCTGCGCCATCTGCCCGATCCCGCGAAGCTCGGCGGCCGCGATCGCCAGACGTGCATCCTCGCGTCCCGCGCCCGCGGCGCACAGGCGCGCAAACGGCCCGGTGGATCCGAGCACGAGGTCGGCGAGCGCAAGCGCTCGCGGCGAGCGGAGCGCAAACAGTTCTCTGGCGAGGCGGGCCGCGGCATCCGCCGCAACGTCACCGGTCATGGCGTCGATCGCAGCGACCAGTGGGGCCGCGTCGAGGTCCGCATAGGCGATTCGGGGTGACGTCGTCATCGCGCGAATGATGCCCGACACGGAAGTGACGCTGCGAGGAACGACAGGGGCGCTGCTAGACTCGCTTGACTCGGGACGTGGCGCAGTCTGGTAGCGCACTCGCTTTGGGAGCGAGGGGTCGCCAGTTCGAATCTGGCCGTCCCGACTTCGGTGACATCGGTGCGGCCCTGTTCGGCCCCCTTCTCACCGCTCATGTGAATTCCCCTACGTGCGGGGAATTGCCACGTTTCCCCAGGTTCAACTTCCCGACGTCCGGGTAAGTAAGCCCTTGGAAATTTGCCTGCACGACTGTGCAGCGTTCCGGATGTCGCTCATTCCCCATCAGGAGGACCTTTTGTCCGAACTGTTTGACCTACTTAAGAATCGCCTCGATCCCGACATGCTCGGGGCGATTGCAGGCCGCCTCGGTCTTGGCGGTGATGCGACCGGTACCGCCGTGTCGACGGCACTCCCGGCACTCCTCGGCGGTATGGCACACCACGCGCAGACCGATGAGGGTGCCACCGGCCTCTTGGATCAGGTGGACGCTTCAAACGGTGGCGGCATGCTGGATGGTCTGCTCGACAAGCTGCGCGGACCGGCGACCGACGACGACGCGAAGCAGGACGAGATGTTCAGCGGAATGCTCGGCGGCGGGATTCTCGACGCCCTCACCGCCCGTCTGGGGATTGGCGGCCCTGTCGTCAAGAAGCTCGTCGGAGTGCTCGGCCCACTCGTGATCGGATCACTCGGCAAGCTCGCAGGCGGCAGTCGCCTGTCCCCCTCCCGACTGATCTCACTGCTGACCGGTGCAGCCGGCGCGTCCGCGGACGCCGCTCCCGGTGGCCGTTCAGGTCTTGCAAGCATGCTCGGACCGATCGCCGGACTGCTCGGCCTCGGTGGCGGCGCGGCGGCGACTGTGGACAAGGTGTCCGGATCGGTCGGCAACGTGGTCGACACCGTGGCGGAGCGCGAGCTTTCATCCGCCGCGCACGGCGCAGGTGGACATGGCGCAAGCCCGGTCGGCGTGGCGCCACTCGGTCCGGAAGACCCGATGCGCAAGCGCGGCGCGCTTGGGTGGATCCTCGGAGCAGCCGTCCTTGCGGCGATCCTCGCCACCATCTTCGGCGCCAAGAGCTGTGGTGACAACGACACGGTCGAAACGCATGGGTCGATGACCACTCAGACGACCCCGGCGACGGCGAACGGCGGGTACTCGCTCATGGACGACGGCAGCGGAAAGGTCACCCTCCACGGCACCGTGCCGAGCGAGGATGCCCGCACCGCCGCGGTTGACGCCGCAACGAAGGTCTTCGGCGCGGGCAACGTGACCGACGATCTGCGTGTCGACACGACCGCGGTGACCGGCCCCGGCGCCGACGCCCTCGGCAACGTGTTCGCGGCGTTGAAGGGTGCGGGTTCAGGTTGGACGGCGGAGGTCAGCGGAACGGACACCCTGACGCTGACCGGTGAGGTCGCCTCGGACACGGTCAAGACGTCCATCGTCACAGCCGCGACCAAAGCCTTCGCGCCGGGATCGGTCGTCGACAAGCTGACCGTCGCCGCAGCAAATCCCGAGGACACGGCCGCCGTGGACGCCATCAACAAGGAGATCCGTCTTCGAGGCGTCACATTCGTGACCGGCAGCGCGACGCTCACCGGACCGAGCAAGTCCACGTTGGATCGTGTCGCCACGCTCCTGACCGAGGCCACGACCGTCCGCGCTGAAGTTCAGGGACACACCGACAATCAGGGTGACGGGGCCGCCAACATGGCGCTGTCGACCGCTCGAGCCAAGGCTGTTGTGGCGTACCTGGTTGGCAAGGGCATCACCGCCGATCGTCTGGTCGCCAAGGGCTACGGCGAAACGACGCCGATTGCCGCAAACACCACCGATGCCGGGCGGGCGAAGAACCGTCGGGTGGTGTTCAGCGTCGTGAAGTAACAGACCCACGCTGAGCGTTGGATGTCGGGGGGTTCGACCGCACGGTCGGACCCCCCGACTCATTTTCGGGCACGCCTGCAACCACACGTATCATCCGGTCCAGGTGGCTCGACGAAAGGACCTTGGTGCGCACCACTGGAATGTCGCTTGGCATCGATGTTGGCGGAAGCGGAATCAAAGGCGCGCCGGTTGATCTTGAGACGGGCCGGTTCGCCGCCGACCGCGTGCGCATCGAGACGCCGCAGCCCGCGACGCCCACCGCCGTCTGCGATGCGATCAAACAGATCGTCGACATCTTCGACGACGCCACCGCATCGGGGCCGGTTGGCGTGACCGTGCCGGGCGTCGTCTCCGCGGGCGTCGTGAAGACGGCCGCCAACATCGATCCGAGCTGGATCGGGTTCGACGCAGGCGGGCATCTGTCGGACCTGCTGGGCCGCGCGGTCGTGGTGGTCAACGACGCCGACGCCGCGGGCATCGGCGAACTTCGCCACGGGGCCGCCAAAGGCCAGACGGGCCTTGTCATCGTCACGACGCTCGGCACCGGTATCGGCACCGCACTCATTCATGACGGGGTACTCGTCCCGAACTCGGAACTTGGACATCTCGAGATCGACGGCCGCGACGCGGAGACGTGGGCGGCGAGTTCGATCAAGGAGGCCGAAGGCCTCTCCTTCAAGGAGTGGTCAGGACGCCTTCAGAAGTATTACGCGCATCTGGAGGCGCTGCTGTGGCCCGACTTGATCGTGGTTGGCGGCGGCATCTCATCCAAGGCGGAGAAGTTTCTCCCGCGTCTTGAACTTCGCACGCCGATCGTTGCGGCCACACTCGAAAACGCTGCGGGCATCATCGGCGCCGCAAGTTTGGCGGCCGACCTGGAGCGCCACCCTTCCTAGCCACGACGTTCTGCGGCGCCTCGAATCCGATGCGCGTTTGTCGCTAACGTTCGGGCGGTATGGGCTTTTGGCAACGCACCGTCGTCCAACCGGGCAAGCTCCCGCTGCTGCTCTTGTTCGTGGCGTTCATCGCCACGTTCCTCATCACGCGCACCATCACGCGGTTGATTCGCGCCGGCAAGGGACCGTTTCGCAACGTCGCCGTCGGCGCAACGCATCTGCACCACTCGACGCCGGGCATCATCCTGCTCACCCTCGGCGCATTCGCCTCGGTCTCGGTCGCCCACACCCCGCCTTGGCTCGAGGTGGTGGCTGTGATCATCGGCGTCGGCGCGGCTCTGGTGTTCGACGAGTTCGCGATGGTGCTCCACCTGAAGGACGTCTACTGGACGCAGGAGGGTCAGCAGTCCGTGCAGGCGGTCGGACTGGTGGCAGCCGTGCTCGGACTCTCACTCATCGGGACCTCTCCGGTCGGCGTCGAGGAACAGAGCTCGCTCGAACATGCCCTGCGCATCTCGGCCACGATCGGGACCCTCGTAACGCTGGCGGCCGTGGTGGTATGTGCGATGAAAGGCAAGTTCCGCTTGGCGCTCGTGTCGCTCTTCGTGCCCGGCTTGGCGGTTGTCGGAGCGATCCGCCTCGCACGACCGACGTCACGTTGGGCGAAGCGCTACTACGCCAAGGACCAGGCCAAGATGGACAAGAGCGCACGGCGTGAAGCGGCGTTCGATGCACGGTGGGATCCGCGCTGGCGAAAGCTTGGCGACATCGTCGCCGGCGCCCCGTCGAGTGAGTAGAGCAGTGTCTGAGTGCCATGTCCCGCAGTGGAGCGGGACATGGCACTCAACCAATCAGTGCGACGCGGCCCAGGCCTCAGCCAGGGTGCCCATCGCCGTCCGGTACCGGGCGAGCGCTTCGTCACGTCCAAGCAGCCAGATGCTCTCGTAGACGCCGGTCGACACCAGGCGACCCGTCACTGTGATGCGCTGCGGCTCGAGGAAGTCGCGGGCGTTGGCCCCCAGGATGTGGAGCTCGTCCTGCATCGCGTTCTTGATGTCGTCGACTTCCCACTGATCGAGCTTCTCAAGGCGACCGAGACCGCCGCCGACCATCTGGATGGCCGTCTTGAGGTCACCGGTGATCTTGGCCCACGCCTCGGGGTCCATGGACAGCGGCTCGAACAGCCAGCCCGCCATGGTCGTGTACTCGCTGAGTTTGGTGATCTTGCCCTTCACGCCCGGCGCGCTCTTTCGCACGAGCGCTTCCGCAGACGCGCCGCCATGTGCGGCGATGAAGCCCGTGTTGGTGAGGTAGGTGACGAGCGCATCGGCGAACGCGTCCGGGTCCATCATGCGCAGGTAGCGCCCGTGCATGACCTCGGTCTTGCGCTGGTCGAACACTGCGGGACTTTTCGACACGCGCGCGACGCTGAACGCCTGCACGAGCTCCGGCAGTGTGAACCGCTCGGTCTTGTCGTCGAAGCTCCATCCGAGCAACGCGAGCGCGTTGCAGAGCGGCTCCGCCAGGAAACCGTCGGCTTCGAACTCTTCGACCGATGCGGCGCCGTGTCGCTTGGACAGGCGCTTCTTGTCCGGGCCGAGGATCAGCGGAATGTGAGCGTAGGTCGGCGGCTGCGCCCCCAGCGCGCGCATGACGAGCATCTGTTTGGGCGTGTTGGAGATGTGGTCCTCGCCGCGGATGACGTGGGTGATCCCCATCTCGACGTCGTCGACGGCCGCGGCCAAGTTGTAGGTCGGCGTGCCGTCGCTGCGCGCGACGACGAAGTCTTCGATGTTGTCGTGTCCGAAAGTGACGCTTCCGCGAACCATGTCCTCGATGACGGTCTCACCGGGAAGCGGCACCGCGAAGCGCCAGACGGGCACGCGACCTTCGGCGGCGAAGCCGTCGAGCTCAGACTGGGTGTAGTCGCGTCTGCCGCGAACGACCGGCGCACGCTTGTCCTCCCTGGCCTTCTTGCGCTGCGCGTCGAGTTCTTCCTCGGTGTCGTAGGCCGCGTAGACGGCCCCGGATTCCTTGAGGCGGTCGATGGCGGCCGTGTAGACGGCGTCCCGCTCGCTTTGGCGGTACGGCCCCTCATCCCAGTCGAGGCCCATCCACTTCAGGACGCGCAGGATCTCGGCTTCGCTTTCGGGCGTCGATCGCTCGCGATCGGTGTCCTCAAGCCGAAGGATGAAGGTGCCGCCCGTCTTGCGGGCGATCAGCCAGTTGAAGAGGGCGGTGCGGGCACCGCCAACGTGGAGGCTGCCGGTGGGGCTCGGCGCGAACCGGACGCGGCAGGGTTCTGTGATATCGGGTCGATGTGGTGGCACGCGGCGTAGGATAGCCGGATGCGACTCGGCGCCCACGTCTCATCCTCCGGCGGCATCTCAAACGCCATCGATCGCGGGGTCGCACTCGGGTGCGACAGCCTGCAGGTGTTCACCCACAACCCGCGCACGTGGGCCCCGATCAACCACAAGGACGAAGAGATCGCGGCCTTCCGCGCGAAGGCCGCCGCCGCGGACATGGGACCGTTGGTCTCGCACGGCCTGTACCTGATCAATCTCGGGGCCCCCGACAAGGAGGTGCCGACCGGCCCGCCGGGCAAGCCCGCCACGAAGACCCGCAACATCTACCGGGCCTCGCAGGAGAGTCTTCGTCAGCACATCGCGATCGGGGAACGACTCGGCTTGTCCGGAATCGTCCTGCACGTCGGCTCATCCAAGGGCAGCACGTTCGACGAGGCCGTGGGACGCATCGGCGCTGCGATCGGCGAAGCGCTCGACGAGGCGCCGGGCGACTGCGATGTCTTTCTTGAGAACACCGCGGGCGCCGGCGACACCATCGGCCGCACGTTCGAGCAGCTGAAAGCCGTGTATGACGCCGTCGGCCAACCGAAGCGCCTCGGCTTTTGCCTGGATACCCAGCACTTGTTCGCCTCGGGATTTCCGATCCACGAGGAGGGCGGCATCGACCGGGTGCTCGACGACTTCGATCGAACCGTCGGTTTGGACCAGCTTCGCTGCTTCCATCTGAACGATTCGATGACCGCGTTCGGCTCGAACCGTGACCGGCACGCCAACATCGGCGAGGGCGAGATCGGCGAGGACGGCTTTCGTCGAATCCTCGGACACCCCGCGATTCAGGGGCTGCCGATGATCCTGGAAGTCCCCGGCGCCGAGGGCAACGGCCCGGACGTCGAGAACATGGAACGCGTGCGCCGACTGCACCGCGAAGGGCTGGACGCGCGCGGCGGTTGAGGCCGTTTGCAGTTAACCGTTCTGGTGTCAGACACCAGAACGGTTAACTGTCAGATCGCGGAAATTCCGCGCGAATGCAGGAACTATGCGGCGACCGGCAGCTCTTCGCCCCGGTACAGGTGCATCGCTTCGACAACCCGGTCGAACGCCGTCGGACCGAGTCGCTGGGGCAGATCCCACACGCTGATCGCACGCTCGCCGCTCCACAGATCCAGCGCGACGCGGACCATCGTCGCCTGACCGCCGGACATGGCTTCTGATTCGGCGAGGAGGCCGTCCCATGCGAAGTCCTCGTCCAGGATGTGCTTCGTGCAGCGCTCCGCCAGAATCGGTGCGGTGAGAATATGGCGCACTGCGGTGTATTCGGGGGATACGTAATTCGACACGACATGAACCCTTCTGGCGACAACGTCGCCGATACTCGAAACAATTCGCTACGCTCCGTAGCGATCTGACAGTAGCACGTATCGGCCAAATCGCTCCGCTTCGTAGCGTTTCTCACAGAGTGATGACACAACCTCACCAAACGACAACACCACCACCTTCCCCGGGTCGCGCCCTTCGCACCACGGACGCCATCCTTGCCGCGGCTCGGGAAATTCTGGCCGAGGGGGGCGTGCGTGGGCTCACCGTGGAAGGTGTGGCCGCGCGGTCCGGGGTCGCCAAGACGAGCATCTACCGGCGCTTTGCGGGCAAGCATGAGATCGCCTTGGCGATCCTGCTCGAGATCGTGCCGACCGTCGGCCAGCCGCGAGATCGCGGCGACACGCGGCGCGAGCTCGTCGACTACATCGAGCGAACGATCAGAGCGTTCCGCGACACGGCGATGGGCGCCGTCCTGAAGGGGCTGGTGTCGGACCTGGCCACCGACCTCCAGTTGAGCGGCGCGTTTCGCGTGCAGGTGATCGCACAACGGATGGCCGCCACCCAGGCGATCTTGGAACGCGGCATTGCCCGCGGCGAGATTCGACCCGACGTCAACATGGAGCTCGCCCACGAGTTGCTCGTGAGCCCGATCTTCTACCGCATGTTCCTGAGTGGTGAGCCGCTTCGCACCGTCTTTGCCACCCAAATCGTGGATTCGATCCTGCCGGGGTTGCGACCACCCGCCTGAGATCCTCGCGGCTCAGGCCGGCGGCGGCACAATCGCCACAACCCGCGCCGGCGCGCCAGATCCACCGGTGAGCGAAACAACGCCGACAAACAGCCATGCTCCACGCGCGGGCACGCGCTCAAGCCCGACGAGACCTTCCAGGTGCCACATTCCCGCGCCCAGGGTGATGTGGTGTGCCGGGCATGCGATGAGATGACCGGGATCGATGCCGAGCGTGTCGATCCCGATGCCCACCACCCGGCGCTCCACGAGCAGCTCGGCGGCGTCCACGCCGATCCCGGGACACGCCGGCCCGGGCGTCCCCAGATACCGCGCCGGGTCACCGATGTGGCGGTCCCAGCCGGTGCGAATCAACACGGCACTTCCGGCGGGTATCGGACCGTCGCGCATCTCGGCCGCATGGAGCAGGTCGGCGCCAATCGTGAACGACGCGTCGTCGCCGACGTGGTCCGCCACATCCACGACCGCGACGGGCCGAACGAGTCGGTCGAGCGGAATATCTGCGACGTGGGCACCGCCATCCACGAAATGCGACGGCGCATCGAGGTGCGTCCCGGCGTGTTCGGGGATGTCGAGGTCGCGTGCGAAGTACCCGTCGGCGGCGATGGTGGCCGTGGTCGTCGCACGATATGGACGCGACCCCGGCCACAGCGTGGTCTCGTGACCGAGCGGCTGCGTCAGGTCCACGAGACGCTCGGGCGTGAACATGTCATCCAGGCTCATGGCCACGACGTTCCTTTCGATGTGAGTGCTTCTGAGGCCCGCTTGTAGTTAACCATTCTGGTGTCAGGCACCAGAACGGTTAACTACAGATCGAAATTCATTAAGCCTGCAACGAAGGCGACAGATCGGTATGATTCCCGACGTCCGAAACCGGAACGCGAATTCGCGGGGGGATCACCGTGAGTGAGGGCACCACGCCGCTGGGACCTCTGGACGAGCTGCGGGCTCTGTTGAGTTCACCCGTGGGCGACGAGTCCTACGCACCGTTTCCGAGCCAACCGAAGATGTTCGACTGCGGTCAGCACCTGCTCAAACACATCAACCAGGTGCCGACCAAGGGCTTCTTCGCGGTGCTTGAGATCAAGAACATCTCGCGCTCGTACGTCTATGGCGGTGCACTGGCCAATTTGATGGTCTGGGGGGAGATCCTCAAGATCACGCGTGAGTGCTTCCCCGGCAATTTCTACATGGGTCGGATCACGCCCGGGTTGGCGATACACGGCTGGGGAGACGACGTTCAATCGCAAGGCATGGCCGCGCTGGTTGAACTGGAGGCGCGTTTGGCGAGTCTGAGTTTCGTCAGCCCGCAGTCCGGACATCGCATCGACATCCACATCTCGGTCAACGTCGGCTACCTCGTGTACCCCGACGATTGCGGGTTCCTGGACGACTTCACGAACGTCACCCGGTACGCGGCACTCACCTCCATCGGCTTCGAGGCATATCAGTACCGCTCGCGAATACAGCGATTCACGTCGGCGCTCATCGCCGAGTCGGACCGCAACAGCTACATCGCCGAACGTGTCGAGGATGCCTACGCCACAGACTCGATGGCGATGGTCTACCAGCCACGTGTCGACATCAGAACCGGCCGAATTGTCGGCGCCGAGGCGCTCATCCGCTGGGACGAAATGACGTTGGGGCCGATCGCACCCAACGAGTTCATTCCGGTGCTGGAGAGTGGTCGCCAGATCGTCGCCTTCACCATGTTCACCTTGGACAAGGTGACGAAGTATGCCGCCGAGAACGTCGCACACCGCACCGATGATTTTCGGCTCTCCGTCAACATCTCGCGGAACTTTCTCAACTGGGTCGGCGAAGGAATAACGCCGCTGGTCTCCGACCTCCTCGAACGCAACCACTGCCCCGGGCACTGTCTGGAGTTTGAGATCACCGAGAGCGCCTACTTTCACAAGGACGTGGCTAACACGATCAAGCTGCAGCTGGAACGTGTGAAACAACTGGGGGTCACCGTCTCACTCGACGACTTCGGCAGCGGGTATGGCGCGCTGACGCTCCTGGCCGAGGGTGTCGCCACCACGATCAAGATCGACACCACCACCACGCGCAGCGTACTGTCGCGCAACAGCCCGCTGCATGGGTTCTTGCCACTGCTGATCCGCACCATCGCCACCTCCAACATTCAGCTCGTGGTCGAAGGCGTGGAGGAGGAATGGCAGCATCGCGCACTGCTCGATCTGGACATCACGCTCGCCCAGGGCTTCCTCTACAGCCGCCCTCTGGCCGGCGCCGATCTGCTCGACCTGATCGAGCGCGCGGAGAATGAGCCGCTCGGGCCGCCCATCCTCACACCGAGCTGACGACGGTCCGCGGAACACGCGCTTCCCAGCCCCGGGCCAGCGCGTGGCGTCAGTACCGAGTGGCTGTGCCAGGTGAACCAGGCGCTCCGGCCCGAACACATCATCCAGACTCAGGACGACGCCGCTTCTCCTTTTCGGCGGCTCAGGCACAAATATCGCGTCCCGGTGACGGTCGGAGGCAGGGAACGCCGGTCGATCAGCCAAAGCTACCGGTATGACCGTTGCGTTCTATGGCGAGGACCTCGCATACACCCACTTCGCCGGCTTCAGCACGATCGCCGAACAGGCCGCGGACCGTCTGTTCGACGAGCTCGGCAAGGCGAAGAACACCAATGGCGTCATCGTGGAGCTGGGATGTGGGCCCGGCATCACGGCCGCCAAACTCCTCCTTGCCAAGTACGAGGTGATCGGCGTCGACATCTCGCCGCAGATGCTGGAGCTGGCCCGCGCCAACGCCTGTCTCTTATACACATCTGACGCTGCCGACGAGCGATCTAGTGTAGATCTCGGTGGTCGCCGTATCA
>CALMXK010000078.1 GCA_937871165.1 uncultured Actinomycetes bacterium | reverse complement strand
CCGAGATCTACACTAGATCGCTCGTCGGCAGCGTCAGATGTGTATAAGAGACAGGGCTCCAACAATGCACCGACTCACCGCCATCGTTGCGTCACTCGTTGTCGCCCTCACCCTGCCCGCCGTGGCCGTCGCACACATCGACATCACCCCGACGGCAGCGACACCGGGTGAGCGCACGACATTCACGCTGACCGTGCCAAATGAGCGCACGACGTCGGCCACCGTCAGCATCGCCATTCGCCTGCCTGACGGGGTCCGCGAGCCCTCCGGCGTCAGCGCCGATGGCTGGACTGCGACCGTTGCAAGCGACTCCGGGCATCCGGTCTTGCGCTGGAGCGGCTCGACTATCACTGGCGAGAATACGGCGACGTTCACGTTTACCGCCACGCTGCCCGACAGCGAAGGCACTGTGCTGACATTTCCTGCGACCCAGACCTACTCGACTGGCCAGATCGACCGTTGGATCGAATCCGCCGACGCCGAGCGACCGGCGCCAGCGGTGACACTCACCTCCTCGCGGGTCGGTGGCGCCGCCCCGGCCTCATCCGACTCATCACAGGCGGGGTGGTTGATCGGTGGCACGGTCGCGCTGCTCGTTGCCATTGGAGCCCTCGCCTTCGGGCGTCGCGGCCGAAATGCCGAGCCCACCACGGCTGCAGATGTCGCGCAGGAGGATCACCCCGCCACCCACCCGTAGGCGCAGACCACGGAGGCGACCGCTAGTTTGCGGCGTGGCACCAACCAAGGAGCTGCCATGCTCGACACCGTGCGGATCGCACCAGGCAAGCGGGTCGATCTGAAAGATCACCCGGCCGACGCCAAACTCGGCCAGGACAAGGCCGACGCGCTCACCCAGATCGCCAAGTTGCAGACGCGCCTCGAAGAGCTCGGCGGACTCATCAGTGCAACCAAGAAACGTGCCGTGCTGGCGCTGTTTCAGGGGATGGACGCGGCCGGCAAGGATGGTGCAGTCGCCCATTGCATCGGGCCGCTCAATCCCGGCATCGTCACCGTCAGCTCGTTCAAGGCGCCGACGCCCATTGAGCTCGCACACGACTTCTTGTGGCGCATCCACCAGGTGTGCCCGCCCAAAGGCTCGTTCGGTGTGTTCAACCGCTCGCACTACGAGGATGTCTTGGTTGTGCGCGTGGAGGATCTCGTGCCGAAGGAGCAGTGGAGCCGCCGCTACGACGCGATCAACGCCTTTGAGCGCAATCTCGTCGACGAAGGCACGATCGTCCTCAAATTCTTCCTCAACATCTCGCGCGACGAACAGGCCGTCCAGCTGCAGCAACGCATCGATGATCCGACGAAGCACTGGAAGTTCAACGTCGAGGATCTCAAGAAGCGTGAAAAGTGGGACGAGTACATGGACGCCTACCGGGTGATGCTTGAAAAGACCTCGACGGAGTGGGCGCCGTGGCATGTGGTCCCGTCGGACCGCAAATGGGTGCGAAACCTGGTGATCACCAAAGCGATGGTCGATGCGCTCGAAAAGCTTGAGATGACCTGGCCAGAACTTCCGCCAGGCGAGCGGGGCATCAAGATCGTGTAGCCCCTCGGCTCAAGCGGCACCGGGATTCCGCGATTGCAAACGTTGGGTGGGGCCACGTTCGCGCCGATACATCGTAACTATGGGCGCACCGGCGCGATCGACGACGCACGCGGCATCACGGACGGCACTGATACGACTCGGCGCAGGTTTTCGCCTCCCGATGGTGGTGCGTCTTGCACCCCACGCGGCGGTGCTCGCAGTCGCAGGCGTCGCCATCGCGAGCGACATCTCAAATTGGGCGCGCATGATCTGGATGCTGGTCGCCGTGGTCGCCGGGTACGTCGCTCGACATTCCCTAATGCGGGCGCTCACTCGGAGGGCGTCACTGTCGGTCGACGCCCAGACGCTCACGATCACCCATCCCCTTCTGCGCGAGGCGATCGAGATTCCTCGCGACTATGTGCGAGCAGTCGCAATCGACGAAGGCCCCATCAAGAAGGGACGTTTCGAGGTTCGCTCCAGTTTTCGGTTTGGGACGCCCGACCAACCACAGGTCAACCGCGGCAAGTTGCTCATGCGTGTCCGCAAGCGGAACACCATTCAGCTCGGCCCCGAGTCGATGTTCCCGTTTCTCGGGACGGTCATTCAGCATGCCAATGTCGCAATCGCATTTCGTGGCCCGGTCGCGTTGCCTGTCCGTCCGGGTTGGCAGCGCTTTCGCGGCGACGCGCCGCAATTTGGCAAGCTCGGCCCGCCGACGTTGGTGGTGCTGGTCCCGATGCACGACGTCGGACAGGTCGAACGGATCTTTGCCGACTGGAACGTCACGCGAGGACTCGTCGAAGACGATCTGCTTGCTGATCGACCGCCACGCGAGTGCTCGGGCACCCAGCAGCAGCTGCACGCCCCGAACAGTGAGATCGGGGTCGCCCCGTCAGAGGGCTCGCGACTTGCCCTCGCGCTGACCCTCGCGGCCGGGTACTACGTCCTGTGGATTGCGTTCGTCCTTGGAAGCGTCGCATTGAGCGTGCTGTTCTGGGTCGCCGACGGCCCTGTCGGCAAGATTCGAGCTGTCGGATGCGCCCTCGCTGCGCTGCTTGGCATTCTGGTGTTGATCCCGACCAGAACGCACCAGCAAGAACCCGGGCTCGCGGTGACACCGACCATGCAACCGCGTCTGTGGGATCTGGTTCGCCGCGTGGCCATGGCCGTGGGCGAGCCCGTCCCGCACGAAGTCGTGATCATCCGTGCGCCGAACGCATACGTCCACGAGTCCGGCGGGTTCAAGAATGCCCGTGTCCTGGCCCTTGGACTGCCGTTACTCGCCACGCTGACCGAGCGGGAACTGATGTCGATCATTGCCCACGAGTTCGGTCACTTCAGTGGCGGCGACACCAGGATCGGCAAGGTGGTCGCGCTCACCCACCGTGAGCTGTATCGAACCATCGAAGCTCGCTACGACGACGGCGTCGCGTGGTGGGAGAAGTCGAACCCGTTTGTCCAGTACTTCAGATTCTTCCTCCGGGTGACCGGCACAATGCGCAGGCGCCAGGAATTCAACGCGGATCAGGTGGCGGCGACCATCGCCGGCGCTCCGGCAACGCGCCAGGCGGCGATCAAAGCGGTGATGACCAACCTCGCGTTCGAGACCTTCTGGGCCGGAGAGATGGCACCGGCGCTCGAGTGCGGCAGACGCCCCCCGCTCATGGACGGGCTTCAACGTTTCATTCGCCAGCCGCTGACTGCAGCGTCCTTGGTGGAGCACACCGATGCGACGATCGCGACCGAGCGTTACAGCCCGTACGACAGCCACCCTCCCACCCGTGATCGTTTGCGCAATATCGGGGAGGATCCGTCGGCGCCTCCGGACGATTCGGCCCCGGCGCGGAAGTTGCTCCGCAACGTGGACGTACTGGAGCGAGACGTCCTGATTGAAGAGTTCGACGACGACCGAATCGCTACGATGCCACTCATCGACTGGGACGACGTCGTCCCCACCGTCTTCCTCGGCCCGTGGCGCCACCACGTCCGCGAGATCGCCCACCGACTGTCGGACATCACGATCGGTGACATCCCGAGGCACACCACCTCACCTGTCGACTTTGCACGACGAATGGGCGCCGCCGACCCACGCGAACTCGCCCCCGAGCTTGCACTGGCGGGACTGGTGCAAACGCTCGGCATGGCGTTGTGTGTGGCATTGGCCGATGCAGGGTTTGACGTCGGTGGTGAGCCGGGCGGGAACGTCATCGCGCGTCGTGGCGCAGCCGCGGTCGCCCCGTATGAGGTGATCGAGCGGATGGCTGACGGCGCAATCGATCCACAGCGTTGGCGAACCGAGTGCGAGCGTCACGGTGTTGCTGACATCACACTCGGGGCACCTGTCGAAGCCGTCGGCGCCCCTGAATCGACAGCCGAGCAGACCTTTGCCCACGAACCGGCCCACGTCGACCGGCCACTGGCCTCGCCCATCCACTGAGCGTCCGGCCCTGTCAGGGTGGCCGGTGGAAAAGTGCAAGTGAGATTTTGTGCTCCACTCCCCCCTGGCAGGGTCGCCAAAATCTCATTTGCGAGTTTCTTCAGCCGCCGACACCCCTTGCGGCAACGTGGACCAAAGGGGGTTCGGGGTCAGCGTTGGGCGGCCAAAATCTCATTTGCGCTTTTCGCGCCGCCGTCGCTGCTTGCTTCCGGAGGACGTGGGTCGTGTCGTCGTTGATGTCCCTGCGCCCCGGGCACCTGCGGCGCTGGGGAGGCACGTAGTTTCGACGGTCATCGTCGTGGGTTCGTCCCCGACCACCAGGGGCCACGGCACGGAGTAGATTTTCCGGGCTGCCTGTCCACGACCCGTGAGGAATCACGATGCCCGAATCGATTCGCTTCGACCTGCCCGTCTCCAAGGCACCGACCAGCTGGCTGAACATCAACCCGGACATGCCCGGTCCGATGCTTCCGCCGCTTCATCCGGCCACACAGGAGCCGGTCACCCCGGAGTTCATGTCCGTGCTGTCGCCGATGGCGCTTCTCGGACAAGACATGTCGATGGACGACAGCATCGAGATCCCCGAACCGGTCCGCGAGATCTACAAGCTGTGGCGCCCCACCCCGCTCCTTCGCGCCACCCGCCTTGAGAAAGAACTCGGCACCCCCGCGCACATCTACTACAAGTACGAGGGCGTGTCGCCGGTCGGGTCGCACAAGTCCAACACCGCGGTGGCCCAGGCGTTCTTCGCCAAGGAAGAAGGCGTCAAGGCCTACACCACCGAAACCGGCGCCGGGCAGTGGGGATCGGCCCTGTCGATGGCGTGCGC
This sequence comes from uncultured Actinomycetes bacterium, assembly GCA_937871165.1. Taxonomy (GTDB): domain Bacteria; phylum Actinomycetota; class Thermoleophilia; order Miltoncostaeales; family Miltoncostaeaceae; genus CALMEC01. The sequence goes on along the minus strand of CALMXK010000078.1, from coordinate 2,808 downwards.
GATGTTCGACATCTCGTGCGAGGTCTACATGGTGCGCGTGAGCTACGACCAGAAGCCGTTTCGCCGTTACGTGATGGAGTCATACGGCGCGTCGGTCTACGCGAGTCCCTCGCCGCACACCGATGCCGGACGCTCCATCCTTGCCGAGAACCCGGACCACCCGGGGTCGCTCGGCATCGCGATCAGCGAAGGCATCAACGCCGCCGTCGCCTCCAACGGCGCAAAGAAGTACAGCCTCGGATCGTTCCTGCCGCACGTGTGTCTGCACCAGACGGTCATCGGGCAGGAGGCACTCGCCCAGATGGAGATGGCAGGCGAATACCCCGACATCGTCATCGGCTGCGCCGGCGGCGGATCGAACTTCGCAGGCATCGCCTTCCCGTTCGTACGCGACAAGGTGCGCGCCGGTAAGAACACCCGCATCATCGCCGTGGAGCCCGCCGCCTGCCCCACCCTCACCAAGGGCCAGTACACCTGGGACGCCGCCGACGGCGTCGGGATGGCGCCCATCGTCAAGATGTACACGCTCGGCCACACCTTCGTTCCGGCGGGAATCCACGCCGGCGGCCTTCGCTACCACGGCATGTCCCCGCAGGTATCGGGCCTCGTCGCCAGCGGCATGGTCGAAGCCCAGGCGTACGACCAGGTCGACACCTTCGAAGCCGGTGTGCAGTTCGGACGCTGCGAAGGCATCCTTCCGGCCCCAGAGTCCAACCATGCCGTCAAAGCCGCCATCGTCGAAGCACTCAAATGCAAAGAGACCGGCGAACAGAAAGTCATCCTCTTCAACCTCTCCGGCCACGGCAACTTCGACATGATGGCCTACTCCCAGTACATCAACGGGGAGCTGCCGCGCTACGAATACCCCGGTGAGGAGATCGCAGAGGCGATGACGCACCTGCCCAAGGTGGAGTTCCCAGGCTGAGCATTCCCAACCCGTTGGAGGCCGTCGTCTTCGACTGCGACGGCCTCCTCCTCGAAACCGAAAGTCGCTGGACCATGGCGGAAGAGCGGGTGTGCCAAGCACACTCGGTCGCGTTCAGCATGGATCTCAAGCGCCAAATGCTCGGCTCGTCGATCGAACGTGCCGGTGAGCTGCTCGCCGCGTGGGTCGGCCTTGACCGCAACCACGGCCCGCAAATGGGCAAAGAGCTGCTGGCCGCCTACCGCCACGTGGTCGACGAGAACGGCGTCGAGCCGATGCCTGGGGTGGTGGAGCTCCTGACGGCACTGCACCGCCGCGTCCCGCTCGCCGTGGCATCCAACACCCATGAAGCCGAAACAAGACGGGTGATCGCCGCAGCGAAACTGCCCGACGTCTTTGAGGCGGTGATCTGTGCCGGCGGCGCCATCCCACCGAAGCCCGCCCCGGACCTCTACCTGACCGCGTGCGCAGTCATGGGCGCCGAACCCTCACAGTCGGTCGCATTCGAGGACTCCCCACTCGGAGCCGCAGCAGCGACCGCCGCCGGCATGTTCGTGATCGGCGTGCCCTCCACAGTGGGCGTCACACTCAGCACCCATCGCGTCCTCACCTCACTGCGGGAGATCACCGCCACCGACCTGATCGGCTGAACATGCCGACGACCGCCACACTCGGCGTGTTCATCGTCGCGGCGCTTGCACTCCTGGTCGTTCCCGGCCCATCGGTGCTCTACCTCGTCACCCAGAGCATCGCTGCTGGACGACGCGGTGGCATGGCGGCCATGTTCGGCGTCCAGACGGCGGGAGCGGTACACGTGCTGTTCGCCGCGGTGGGCCTTTCCGCGATCATCGCCTCGTCGGCCACGGCGTTTGCCATCCTGAAGTATGCGGGCGCCGCCTACCTGATCTGGATGGGTGCCCGTCGTCTGCTCGGCGGCGAATCGATCGGCCATGTGGCGGCCGGCGCCGATTCAACAACCTCGCAGCGCCGACTGTTTCGTCAAGGCTTCATCGTCAACCTGCTCAACCCGAAGTCGGCGATCTTCTTCGTTGCCGTCCTGCCCCAGTTCGTCGATCGAACCCGCGGTGCACCGTGGGTGCAGGTGCTCATCCTCGGCGCTATCTTCCTCACCGTCGCCGTCATCAGCGACGGCGCGTGGGTGCTGTGCGCCGGGTGGGTGTCGGCCCGCCTTCGAAGCCGCCGCGCCCAGCGCATCGAAAGCACACTGAGCGGCGCGGTGCTCATCGCCCTCGGGCTGGTGGCGGCAACCCAGCGGCGCACCTGAGCGCCTACGTGGCGCCCATCACCCCGCTTGCCAGCAGCACCAGCAACACGACGCCGAGCACCACGCGGTAGGAGACGAACGACGTCAACGTGTGGCCCGCCACGAACTTGAGCAGCCAGGCGATCGACGCGTAGGCCACCACAAACGCCACCGCGATACCGACCAGCATCTGCCCGCCACCAAGCTGCGACAGGTCGGTGGTGATCGCCTCGAACACGCCCGCGGCCGTCAGCGCCGGAATCGCGAGAAAGAACGACAGGCGAGTCGCCGTCACCCGATCAAGGCCGCGCACAAGGCCCGCGGAGATGGTTGCACCGGACCGCGACACGCCGGGAATCACCGAGATGCACTGCGTCAGCCCGATCATCAGTCCGTCGCGGATCGTCACCGCTCCCTCGCCGCGCACCGTGCCGTGCTGCTCGAGCGTCGTGTGACGTCGCTCGGCGAACACGATCGCAGCGCTCCACACGATCAATGCGATCGCCACCACCCACAGACTGCGAAGCGGCCCCTCGATGACGTCCTTGAGCCTGTCTCTTATACACATCTCCGAGCCCACGAGACTAAGGCGAATCTCGTATGCCGTCTTCTGCTTGAA
>CALMXK010000077.1 GCA_937871165.1 uncultured Actinomycetes bacterium | reverse complement strand
TGATACGGCGACCACCGAGATCTACACTAGATCGCTCGTCGGCAGCGTCAGATGTGTATAAGAGACAGGTTTGAAGCGTCATGGCAGTTGAGCAGTACACAGAGAAGGCGCAGCAGGCGATCGCCGCTGCACAGTCGATGGCGCGTGAGCGCGACCAGCAGATCATCGAACCGCAGCACCTGCTTGCGGCGCTGCTGTCGGCACGCGAGGGCATCGTCGTGCCCCTCCTTGAGAAGGCCGGGGCCAACATCGCGGCGCTCGGCCAGGCGGCGACCGACGCCGTCGGGCGCCTACCGGTGGTTCGCGGTGGCGCAGGTCAGCACCTTGGCCAGCTGACGCGTGAGGTGCTGGAGACCGCGGGCCGCGAGGCCGAGCGGATGGGGGACGAATACATCTCGACCGAGCACCTGGTGCTCGGCTTGTTTAAGGTCGCTTCGCCGTCGCGCGAGACCTTGGTGTCGGCCGGTGTCACCGAGGACGGCCTGATGGCGGCGCTTCAGGCGGTGCGTGGATCGCATCGTGTGACCGACGCCAACCCCGAAGGCAAGTACCAGTCGCTTGAGCAGTACGGGCGTGACCTGACCGACGCGGCACGGGCCGGCAAGCTCGACCCGGTGATCGGTCGCGACAACGAGGTTCGTCGCGTCATCCAGGTGCTGTCGCGACGCACCAAGAACAACCCGGTGCTGATCGGCGAGCCGGGCGTCGGCAAGACGGCGATCGTCGAGGGGCTCGCCCAGCGCATCGTGTCGGGTGACATCCCCGAGAGCCTTCGCGACAAGCGTGTGATCTCGCTCGACATCGGCGCCCTGATCGCCGGCACCAAGTATCGCGGTGAGTTCGAGGACCGGCTGAAGGCCGTGCTCAAAGAGATCGCCGACGCCGGTGGCGAGGTGATCCTGTTCATCGACGAGCTGCACACCATCGTGGGCGCCGGCAAGGCCGACGGAGCGATGGACGCCGCCAACCTGCTCAAGCCCATGCTCGCACGCGGTGAGCTCCGCGCCGTCGGTGCCACCACGCTGGACGAGTACCGCCAGCACATCGAGAAGGACCCGGCGCTTGAGCGTCGCTTCCAGCCGGTGTTCGTCGGTGAGCCGTCGGTGGAGGACACCATTGCGATCCTTCGCGGATTGAAGGAGCGCTACGAGGTGCACCATGGCGTGCGCATCCAAGATGCCGCGTTGGTGGCCGCCGCGCGTCTGTCGCACCGCTACATCAGCGGGCGCTTCCTGCCGGACAAGGCAATCGACCTGGTGGACGAGGCCGCAAGTCGCCTCCGCATCGAGATCGACTCGGTGCCGCAGGAGCTCGACCAGATCGAGCGCCGCATCATTCAGCTTGAGATCGAAGAACAGGCGCTGAAGCCCGAGACCGACCCGACGTCGGTGGCGCGGCGCGACGCGGTGCAGGCCGAGCTCGCGGAGCTTCGTGAAGAGGCTGGCGCCATGCGTGCGCACTGGGATCAGGAGAAGCAGGTCATCACGCGCATTCAGCAGGCGAAGACCGAGATTGAACAGGCGCGCCTGGAACTCGAGCGGGCCGAGCGCGACGCGGACCTTGAGGGTGCGGCACGCCTGAAGTTCGGCACGATCCCGGACCTGGAGCGCACCCTCAGTGCGGCGCAGGACGAGCTCGTGGCCAAGCAGGCCGACCGTCAGATGCTGAACGAAGAGGTCGGCGAGGAGGACGTGGCCGAGGTGGTCGCCGGGTGGACCGGTGTGCCGGTGTCGCGGATGATGGAGGGCGAGGTCGAGAAGCTCATCCACATGGAGGAGCGCCTGCACGACCGCGTGGTCGGTCAGGACGCCGCCGTGTCGGCCGTCGCCAACGCCCTTCGTCGCTCACGTGCCGGGCTCAGCGACCCCAACCGTCCGATCGGCTCGTTCATCTTTCTCGGCCCGACCGGCGTCGGCAAGACCGAGCTTGCGCGAGCACTCGCGGAGTTCATGTTCGACGACGAGCGCGCCATGGTGCGCATCGACATGAGCGAGTACATGGAGAAGCACTCCGTGTCGCGACTGATCGGCGCGCCCCCCGGATACGTGGGGTACGAGGAGGGCGGTCAGCTCACTGAGGCTGTGCGGCGTCGTCCGTACGCGGTGCTCTTGCTCGACGAAATCGAGAAGGCCCACCCGGACGTGTTCAACATCCTGCTGCAGGTGCTCGATGACGGGCGCCTGACCGACGGCCAGGGCCGCGTGGTGGACTTCTCCAACACCGTGGTCATCATGACCTCCAACGTCGGAAGCCAGTTCATGAGCGAGGGCATCGCGCCCGACCTGGCCGAAGAGCGGGTGATGGGTGCGCTTCGCGACCACTTCCGTCCGGAGTTCCTGAATCGCATCGACGACATCGTCCTGTTCGGCAAACTCGGCCGCAACCAGATCGACCGCATCGTCGACCTGCAACTGGCTGGGCTCGAGCAGCGGCTGGCGGAGCGGCACATCACCGTCGCCCTCAGCGAGGCGGCGAAGACCGCACTTGCCGACGAGGGCTACGACCCGGCATACGGAGCCCGTCCGCTCAAGCGGGTCATTCAGAAGCGCGTGCAGGATCAGCTGGCCCTGCGACTGCTGAAGGGCGAGTTCTCCGACGGCGACCACATCGAGGTGGACGCCGACAGCGAGGGCCTGCTGTCGTTCCGTTCGGTGCACTGACCGATCGCCGCTGACCGCGCCATGCAGGCGCGGTCAGCGCGGTAGGTTGGGCCGATGAACATCGTGAACATTTCCGATCCTGCTTGGCGGCGCGACGACGAGCCGGAGGGCTACGGCGGTCCCTACTTCCAGCTCGGGCCGGTGGTCGGGGCGAAACGCACCGGCATGAGCGTCTACGAGCTCGGCCCCGGCCAGTCGATCTGCCCATACCACTACGAGTGCGCGGAGGAGGAGTGGCTGCTCGTGATGGAAGGGAATCCGACCCTGCGCCACCCCGATGGAGAGTCGCAGCTGTCGCCCTCGGACGTGGTGTTCTTTCCGGTCGGGCCGGCAGGCGCCCACAAGCTCACCAACGCCACCGACGACGTCGTTCGCCTGATCATGTTCTCGGATGTCGTGACCCCGTCGGCCACGGTCTATCCCGACAGCGACAAGATCGGCATCTGGCCGGGGGAGGGCACCGAAAAGCTCATCGTCCGTCGAACGTCGGGGGTCGGGTACTGGGACGGCGAAGGGTGAGCTACGCGGGTGTCCTCCGGACAAACTACGCTCACCGTGGGGCATGACAGCGGGTAACCTCGGCCGGTGTCCGAGTCGCGTTCCCTGACCTCACTTCGTCGTTTCGCGTGGATGGCGCTCGCGTACGTGTCGCTTGCCGTCGGCATCGTCGGCATCGTCGTGCCGGGCCTTCCGACCACGCCGCTCGTACTCCTCGCGGCGTTCGCCGCGGACCGTGGTTCACCGAAACTGCACCGGTGGCTGATCCGCCACAAGACGTTCGGTCCGATGATCCAAAGCTGGGAGCGTGAGCGCGCGGTCAGCCGCAAGGCCAAGTGGCTTGCCACGATCATGATGAGCGTCTGCGCCGCGATCATGTACGTGTGGGGCCCCGGAATGCGGATTCTCGGGACCACCGTGGCGATCATGGCGATCGTCGCCGTATGGCTGTGGCGTCGGCCCGAGCCGGGTCGGATCTCGTCGGCCGCGTCGCTGGACGAGGCGACCACGACGGCCGACTCCGTCTAACTCGCGCGCACCGCGCGGCCGCGGCCCGTGGCCTTCGCCTCATACAGCGCGTTGTCCGCACGGGCCAGCACGCTTGCGATCGGCTCGCCCGGATGCGAGGCGGCGATCCCGGCGCTGAACCCGACCGGGATGTCCGACGCCGACCACGCCTCGCGCAGCCTGCCCTCCAAGCTGGCGGCCTCATCCTCGTTGGCATGCGGAATGAGGATGCAGAACTCTTCACCTCCGTAGCGCGCCGCCACATCACCCGTGCGCGCGACCGACCGGATCAGCTGGGCGACGCTCACGAGCACGTCGTCGCCGGCAAGGTGGCCCTGCGTGTCGTTGAGCTCCTTGAAGTGGTCCAAGTCGATGATGACCACGGCGCAGCTGGTGGCATCGGCCGTCATCTCATCGAAGCGCGCGTCGAGGTAGCGGCGGTTGCCGAGGCCCGTGAGGCCGTCGGAGTTCGCCAGGGTGTGGAGGCCACTCAGGTGGCGTGCCCGCTCGACGACCAACATGAACAGGTCACGGACAGCCGCCAAGGCACTCGGATCCGGGCCCTCGCCGACACCGGCGCACAGGCGCAACGTTTCGTCGTCGTCGGCAGCTCCGATGCGGGCGGCTCCGCCCAGATCGAGCTCGGCGGGAAACACCGTCTCCGGCGAGCCGTCGCGGACCGACGCGACCACGCGGTGCTCGCCGTCGCGCGTTGCGACGACCGCCAACCGCCGGACCTTCAGCAGCTCGGCCGCCCGCGTCAGCATCAGCTGGAAGGCTTGATCGCGATCGATGGTGCGGGCGGCATATCCGGCGACCTCGCGCTCCAACCCGACGTCGGTGGCCAGTGCACGCAGGCGGCCCACCACGTAGCCCACCGACAACTGCGCTGCTGCCGCCGCGCCTGCGAAGACGATCGTCGACGTCACGGCCACGGCGACGGTTTCACCACCAAGCAGCGAGCCGACCAGATGCGTCGTCGTTCCCGCCGCCCAGGCGAAGAGCATCAACGTCCGGATGCGAAAGGCGGAGTTGTAGATCAGGATCACGAACAGGAGCGGCACGAGGCTGCCTTGCCCGTGTCCTGCCGCCCACATGGCAAGCGCGGTCGCGGTGTTGGCCAGCAGGTTCTGAAGGACCAGCTCCCGGTACATCGCGCGCCGGCGGACTGCGCCGCGGTCACCGACGATGATGGTCAGCACCAGTGCGACAAAGACTGCGATGGCAAGGATCGTCGGCACCCACCGCACGGGTGGATACGGCGGCATCGCGAGAATCGCAAACGCGACCAGGCCCGCCGGAAGTCCCCGCCAAATCATGCCGTAGTAGAGGCTCACCTCATCGGACCTGATGGCGGTGGGGACGCTGTTCGTGTCGTGTCGACGGCTGGTCACAGGGGTGCGTCCATGTGGATCGGTGGGAAGCAAACCTGCCATGCACCACCATGAAGTGCAATAGGGGCCTTTCGGTTCAGGACGGCCCGCCCACCGGCGACTTGGTGGGCGGCGACGTTGCGTGTTGAGGGTCGCTTCGCATCGGCCGACAATGGATGGAGCACCATGACCACTTCCACGTCGACTCACGACATCGCGACCCTCTTCGCCTCTCGACATCCGCTGGTGGTGCTCGAGAGTGTCGAAGAAGAACGCCTGCGCACATTGATCGACGCCGCCGCCTCCGAAGTGGGGTTGCCCGTCTTCGAATGGACCATCACCCAGGGGCTTCGTCGCTCCGGTGACACGGACCTGGCAAGCGGTATCACCGCTGCGCCCGACAAGTTCTTGGCACATGTCGTGGACATGGACGTCCGCGCGGTCTTTGTCGCCTACGACCTGCACCCGCATCTTCGTGACCCGACCACGGCGCGGCTTCTTCGCGACCTGCTTCGTCCGTTGGGGCAGATGGGGGCGACACTCGTCGTGGCGGGCGCAACCGTCGAACTCCCCGCGGAACTCGACACCGATGCGATTCGGTTGGCGATTGCTTTGCCGCGCCGTGACGAGCTTGCCGCGATGCTGCATGCACTGGTGGCCCAGAGCGGGGCGCGCGTCGGACATGACGCTCTGGACGGCGCGGCACAGGCGTTGCAGGGGTTGACGCTCAACCAGGCGCGGCAAGCGGCGACCACGGCGCTCCTTGACGGCAGCCTGGACGAGACGGACCTGGTGGCGCTTCTTGAGCGCAAGGTGCGGGCCATCGCCGACGGTGGGCTGCTCGAGTATTTCGCGCCCAGTGACAACGACGCCCAACTGGCGGGGCTCACCGGGTTGAAAAGCTGGTTGGTGCGCGCGCAGACGGCGTTCACGCCTGAAGCGCGTGCAATGAACATCGACCCACCGCGCGGCATCCTGCTGGCCGGGGTTCCCGGATGTGGAAAGTCGCTTGCCGCGAAGTTCATCGCACGCGAATGGGGGCGACCGCTGCTGAAGCTCGACGCCGCGCGCCTGTACGACAAGTACGTCGGTGAGTCCGAGCGCAACCTGCGCGAGGTGCTGCGACTGGCCGAGTCACTCGCTCCGATCGTTCTGTGGATCGACGAGATCGAAAAGGGGCTCGCGGTCGGCGGCGACGACGCGTCCGGTGCCACCTCACGCCGAATGCTCGGAACGCTCCTCACATGGATGTCCGAGCCGCGGGCCGACATCTTTCTGGTGGCCACGAGCAACGATCTCAGCGCACTTCCGGTGGAGCTTCAGCGCAAGGGACGGTTCGACGAGGTGTTTTTCGTCGATCTTCCGACGCCACGCGAACGTGCCGCCATCTTTGGCACGCAGCTGTCGGGGCGCCGTCAAAGTCGCGAGCACTTCGATCTGCGGGTGCTGGTCTCCGAGACCGACGGCTTCAGCGGAGCGGAGATCGAACAGGTTGTCGTGGCCGGCCTCCTGCGCGCCCTGCACGCGGGCCGCGTCGCCGACACGGCGGCACTGCTTGATGAGATCGCCGCCACGGTGCCACTGTCGCGCAGCAGGGCAGACGAAATCGCGGCAATCCGCGCTCGCGCCCGCGACTTCGTTCCCGCCAGCGAGCGTTAGGACTTCGGTCGGCCGGCTGCGCTCAGCGCGCCTGCGGCGGCACCACGGTCACTGGTTCGATCCGCTTTCGGCTGCGGCGAGGCGTGTGCGGCGACGCTCACGCTTGTACTCGACGACCATCGGAATGACGGACAGCGCGACGATCAGGATGATCATCGGCTCGAGGTTGTTGTGGACGAAGCTGAACCGGCCAAGTCCGGCTCCGAGCAGCGTGACGCCGGTCGCCCACAGGACGCCGCCGATGCCGCTGTACAGGAAGTACCGTCGGCGATCCATTTTGCCGACGCCCGCCATGACGGTGATGAACGTGCGCACGATCGGGACGAACCTGGCAAGGATGATCGCCCGGGCTCCGTACTTGTCGAAGAAGGCGGTCGTCTTCTCCGCATACTCATGCTTGAACAGTCGCGAATCCGGCTTGTTGAAGATCGCCGGCCCTGCGGTTCGACCGATTTGGTACCCGACGATGTTGCCCGCAATCGCGGCCACCGTCAGCACCAGGCATGCCAGCCACAGCGGCTGGGAGATCACGTCGCTCGTGATGAGCATTCCGACCGTGAACAGCAGCGAATCACCTGGAAGGAAGAATCCGATGAGCAGACCGCACTCGGCGAAGATGATCGCCGCACCGCCCCACAGGGCCCAGTCGCCCAACGAATTCAGGATGTGTTCCGGGCTCAACCACGTTGGAAGGAGCGCCGGCAGGGTGGCCAGGTGGGTCAAAGTCGCGAGCATCCGGGCAGCTTAGGCCAGGACGTGCTGTTGCGCCACAGGCGACTGTCATGTTCCGCGGTCAGCGTCTGGCCGCCATCGCCGCCCCGGCGACCACTCCCGCGATGCAGGCGAGCCCGGCGACCACCAATCCGAAGTCGCGACTGAGGAAGTCCGGTGCGGGTCCTGGTGGGCGTGCGATGCGATACGCGACGAGGACGCCGGCCAACACTGCGCAGAGCGCGACCAGGTAGCCGAGGCCTTCGATCGTGCGCACGTCCAGGCGGATGGTGCCGAAGTCGTCCGACGCGGCGAAGAGCGCGGCGATCACCCAGATCACCGCGAGCGCCACCACCGCTTTGCCGATGCCGGTGGCTTCCCACCCGCTGGCATGTCCGACGGTGGCGGGCTCACCCAGATTCGTCCGGTACCAGGGCAGGAACACCGACAGCAGCGCGATGAGGCCGGCGGATGCGGCGACGAGCGCGGGAAGTGCGCGCGAGCGCGGCTGGCGGTAGGGGCGGGGGGAGCGTCCGCGACTGCGGTTTCGGCGGGTTTGGGCCATTGGCTGCTCAGCATAGCCATGGCATCTGGACGCCCTGCCGGATCCGTCGGAGGGCGGCCTCTGACAGGCACGTGCGCATGGCACGGCGCCGGAGCGCCGTGGTAGTCTCGAATCGCATCAGATTCAACGAAAACCTCGGTCGTTCAAGGAAGTCCCGATGCCGACGTACATCCTTCTCAGCACGCTCAGCCCCCATGGAGCCGGAACGCTCAAGGCGAATCCTTCGCGCCTGAAAGAGGTGAACGACGAGATTGAACAAATGGGCGCAAAGGTGGTCAGCCAGTGGGCTGTCCTTGGCCCCTACGACTTCGTGAACATCGTCGAGGCCCCCGATGAGAAGGTCATCGCCCGTGTCTCCGTGGAGCTTGCCGCACGCGGGACCGCGCACTTCCAGACGTTGACGGCGATTCCGGTCGACGAGTTCCTGGGGTTGCTCAAGTAAGTCTCAGCGCCGGGGCTCATCTCGATCGAAGGGCGACGATGGATCCGTTGAAGGCATTGCCTCGTGTGCAGAAGCTGTACGCCGCGGCTGGTGGACTCGCGGTCTTTTTGGTGGCGTTGCTCCTACTCGACTGGGCCGGCCCGGTGAAGGCAACTGATCTCAACACGTGGTGGATCCCATTCGTGCTTGCGGTCGTCGCAGGCGGCTACGTGGTGTCGGAGATCTTCGGGTTCACCTTGCCGATCTCAGGTCTGAACGCGTCGCGTGCATTCGGTGCGACCTTCCTGGTGTTCTTCTGGACGCTGATGTGGTTCCTTGAAGCCCCGACTCGCGCCATCGGCGCGTGGCTCGCGCTGGTCGCGAGCCTGGTTGCGGCGGTCGGCGCCTGGCTGGTGAGCACCGACTGACTCCGGTGCCGGTCGTCGGCCGGAGTGCGGCTGGCGGTGGCGCACGGCGGCGCGACGGCCCGACGTTGGCTTTCCACAGCTGAATGGGTCTGGTCGGCCCTGGTCGCGCGCGCCGGAAAATTGCAAGTGAGATTTTCGGACGCTGTGGTGACGCTTGGGTGGCCAGGTCCTGCGTACGCCTGTCCCCCTGGAAGCGCACAGAAAATTGCAAATGAGATTTTCAGCGTGTCGCGCTGACGCTGCCTGGCCATTGCCGTCTCCCGACAGCGCGCAGAAAATTGCAAATGAGATTTTCGACTGTCGAGGGGAGTGCGGCTAGCGGGTCATGCGAAACCGCGCCGAGAGTCGGTCAGCCTGGTCTTGGCGTGAGCTGACCGACACCGTGTAGACGCCGGGGCGCAGACGTTTGCCGTGCACCTTCATGTCCCACAAGACTGCGCGCGGCCCGCTCGGCACGTGGGTTCGGCGCATGAGCCTGTGCACGACGCGTCCTGACGCGTTGGTGATGGTGATGGTGAGATTCGCCTCACGGACGAGTTTGAAGCTGATGCGCAGACGCTTTGGCGCAGCCTTTGATTTGCGCACCGACATATAGCCGAGCGTCCGGTCGATCACGATCGGCATCGTCTTGGATGAGGCGCGGGTGTTGTCGGTCGGAGTGAACTTGGCGACGATCTTGTAAGGGCCGTCGTGCACAGCGATGTTGCGACCGGCAATCGGAATGGACCGTGGGCTGGGACCGACGGCCCCGGCGTACAGGGTTGAGATTCGGCTTCCGTTCGGGCGGGCCAGCACGATCGTCGCGCGACCCGACTTGGCGGCCCAGGCGAAGGTCCGTGCTCCATCGCGGGAGCCGTCCCCATTGGGGGTGATCACCGAGGTCGCATCCGAGAGCTGCACGCCCGCGTACCGGATGATCAAGGCGTTGGCGATCGCCCGCTCACCCGCCGCCGGCTGGTTGATCAGGCGACGACCGATCGCCATGGCACTGCTGCCCCCGCTGTCCATGGCGACCGCGTTCTGGGCGCCAAGGGCGGCGAGCTGGTCGGCCTGTTGGTTGACGGTCTGGCCGCGGCGTCCTTCGCGCGGCCCTTCGGTGACGACGAGCAGCGTCTGGCCGTCGGCGGTCTGACCGACGGCGGTCCGGGCGGAGCGGACCGCCACCTGGCCGTAGGTGAACCCTTCTCCTGCGCTGTGGACCGCGGCGCCGTCCTGAACGAGCAGCGGACCGCCGCCGATCGCATGCACGAGATCCGCCGGCAATCCGGTGACGGTCGGACGGAGCGTGACCGTGGCGCCGGGCTTGAGGTAGGTGGCGACTCGGGTTGTCAGGCTCCCGCCCGCGCCGGTCAACACGATCGACCGCCCGGACGGCGTCAGGCCGCCACGCGCACGCTGGCTGATCACCGTGCCGGTGACGGTGCGGTTGGGGCGAAGGACTGCACTGGTGTCCAGGCGCACGAGTGCATCGGTCCGGTCGCTGCCAATCGGCGTGTGGGTTCCATACCGCGGCGTGTAGATCAGCGTCTCGCGGTGTTCGGCCGCGCGATTGAGCCCCGAGAACCCGAACGTGATGGTTGGGTCGGGCTGCAGGGATGAGGTCCACTCCCCGGTCAGTTGCGCCCGGATCGTGGTCAGTCGGCCACCGGTGAGGATGCCGAGTGCCGAGCGCGTCTGTTCAGGCTCGTGGATGAGCTCGCCGCCCAGCAGGAGCAGTCCGCTCGGGTAGCCGCCCGCATAGTTGAAGTAGTCGCCGTTCACCCCGACCAGTGCGCCCACCGATGCGCGCCGGGTCATCATCGTCGTCAGGTTGGTGCGGCGTGTCACCTGGGCGCCCGACCGTTCGGGGCGGATGGTGATCAGCGGGTTCTCATCGATGCGCACGATGTGCGACACCTGGCCGTCTCGCGCCGCCCGCTCATAGGTCACCCCCGGCACGATGGTGCTTTGCGTCGCGGATGCGGTCGCTGCGACGGGTGCCACGGCGAGCAGGGCGAGGGCTGATGTGCGGGGCGTGATCAGGGGAAGCGGCCTCTCAGCGGGGATCCGTACGGCAGGCACAGTCACGCCCGCACGTCCCATCACATCAAATCCCTGCATATCTACCAAATCTGAGCAGGCATCCTGCAACGTTCGCCAATGAGCGTCCCGGAAATTGCAAATGAGATTTCCGCCACGGCCGGCCCCTCGGCGGTGAATGGCCGCCCTCACCGGAGGTACGGCAACCCAGTGCCCGACCCGGATTCGGGACCCCGGATCTGCCGAAATCTCACTTGCAATTTCCGCCGCGCCGGCCGGTCTGCCCTGAGGTGGGGGCGGTGAGCAAGGGACGGGTGTCGTGGGTGGCTGTGAAGGGCGTTGCTATCCTCACCGCCGCAAAGGGCCCGAAAAGGACGGTGCATGGGAATCCCATTGATGGACATCAAGGCGCAGTACGTGCCGCTTCGCGCGCAGATCGATGCGACCATCGCGGCAGTGCTCGACGGCGGCCGGTTCATTCTCGGCCCCGAAGTGTCCGGGCTCGAAGGCGACATCTCCGCCCGACTGAACGACCGCCCCTGCGTGGGTGTCGCAAATGGGACCGACGCGCTGGTCATCGCGCTGCAAGCACTCGATGTCGGCGTGGGGGATGAGGTCATCACGACGCCCTACACCTTCTACGCCACGGCCGAGGCGATCGCCCGGATCGGTGCGATCCCCGTGTTCGTCGATGTCGACCCGGCAACCGCGACGATCGACCCGGATGCCGTCGCCGCGGCCATCGGGCCGAAGACGAAGGCGATCATCCCAGTCGACATCTTCGGTCACCCCGCCGACATGCCGGCGATCATGGCGATCGCCGAGACCCACGGACTCGCCGTCATCGAAGACGCCGCCCAGTCCTTCGGCGCCGCCGACCGGGGGCAGGCTGTCGGCACCGTCGGTGACATCGTGACCTTCAGCTTCTTCCCGACAAAGAACTTCCCCGGCATCGGTGACGGTGGCATGGTCGTCGCACGCGACGCGGCGCTTGCCGAACGGGTCAGGCGCCTTCGGTTCCACGGCTCCAAAGACAAGGTGGTCTTCGAAGAGGTCGGCTACAACTCCCGCCTCGACGAGCTTCAAGCTGCGGTGGCACGAGTGTTCCTGCCCCAGCTGGACACCTGGAACGCCAACCGGCGCCGCGCTGCCGACTGGTACCGCGAGGCCGGGCTCGATCGATACATGACACTGCCCGCCGAACGTCCAGGCGCGACCCACGTCTACCACCTCTATGTCGCACGCAGTGCCGATCGCGAAGTCATCCGACAGGCACTCGTCGGCTCAGACATCGGTGCAGCCGTCTACTACGGCATCCCCATGCACCTGCAGCCGGTGTTCGCACACCTCGGCTACACCAAGGGATCGCTGCCGGTGGCTGAAGATCACGCCGACAACGGACTGGCGCTCCCGATGCACCCGCATCTGACCCGGCAGCAGGTCGAACAGGTGGTCACGGCGGTCGCATCGGCTGTCGGGTAACCCGATGGATCAGGCCGTCGCCCTCCGCCCGCTGCACATCTGGGTCGACATCACAAACTCTCCGCACGTTGTGATCTTTCGCCCCTTGATCGCACGGATGCGCGCGCGCGGCCATACGGTCACCGTGACCGCACGCGACTTTGCACAAACGCTCGGCATGCTCGAACGCTTCGGCATCGAACACACCGTCTTTGGCAGCCACGGTGGCGGTGGGCTCCGGGGCAAGGCCAAAGCGGCCGGCTCGCGGATCGCCGACCTCACAGCATTCGCTCGTCAGGGCAACTTCGACCTGGCCGTCGCACATGGCTCCACCGACCAGCCGGTCGCCGCGCGCATCGCACGGATTCCGCAGGTCACGATGTTCGACTACGAATTCGCGAAGGTGATGCACCACTGGAACGGCCGGTGGGCGAGGCGGGTCATCGTCCCGGATTCGATCCCGGAGGAGGCGCTTGCCGCCTATGGCATGCGTCCCCCGAAACTTCTGCGCTACCCGGGCCTCAAGGAGGAGTACTACCTGGCCGACCACGTGCCTGATCCCACGGTGGCCGATGAGCTCGGGCTTCGCCCTGACGCGGTCGTCGGAGTGCTTCGGCCGGCCCCTGAGGTGACCCTCTACCACCGCGGGCGCTCAACAGAGCTGTTTTCAAGCGTGTTGGACTACGTATCTCAATCTCAACTTGATATTCAGGTTGTAGTGCTGCCGCGAACCGACCAACAGCGCGAATCCCTGCAGGGGCGCGGGTTTATCGTCCCTGAGCGCCCAGTGGACGGTCCGACACTCGTTCAGCTTGCGGATTTCGTCGTCAGCGCCGGCGGAACCATGAACCGCGAGGCCGTCGCCCTCGGCGTCCCGGCGTACACCCCGTTTGCCGGCACCCTGGGCGCCGTGGATGCGCGCCTGATCGCCGAGGGACGGCTCCATCGCATCGAACGTGCCGACGAGGTGCGCCTCGAGCGACGCGACCGCACGATCTCGCCGCCGCTTCGTGATCCGGACTTCCTTGTCGACGCCATCTTGGACGGCCGGTTTGCCTGACAACCGTCGGCGGTGCGCGCCTTGTCACGAGGTAGTGTTCGTTTGGTGAACGTTCCATCGTTCTCCTTCAGCTGGCGTCGAAACATCCACCGGGGGGTGCAGATCCTGGTCGATGGCGTGCTCGTGGCGCTTGCTTGGTGGCTCGCATTCTCGTTCCGGTTCGACGGCGCGCTCCCGGGCCTGTCCGGAATCAGCGGGATCGACGGGCCGAAGTTGCAGCCCCAGTACGACCGGCTTTTTCGCTACACGCTGCTGGTGGTCATCGCGATCAAACTCCTCGTGTTCATCGCCGGGCGCTTCTATACGAAGTGGTGGCGGTTCACCAGCATGCGGGACCTGCAGTCGGTCGTCGTCGCGGTCCTAATCGGCTCGCTGCTTGTGACGACGGTCTTGGCGCTGTGGCATCCGGTGCACCGTGGCCCACGCGAGGTCGTCGTCGGACTGCCACGCGGAGTGTTGGTTCTCGACTTCTTCATCACGCTGACACTGGTCGGCGGCGCGCGGTTTCTCGTGCGCAGCCTGGTCGAGCGTCCTGGGCGCTCGGACCTCGTGGCGCGCAGAGGCCGCGAAGTGCTGATCTGCGGGGCGGGGGATGCCGGCAACACGCTGCTTCGCGACATCCAACGAAACCGCGCACTCGGCTACAACCCGGTCGGGTTGATCGACGACGATCCCCGCAAGGCCGGGCTTCGCGTGCAGGGCGTGCGGGTACTGGGTGCGCGACAGGACCTGAAAGCGATCCTCAAAGAGACCAAGATCGACGAGGTGCTGATCGCGATGCCGTCCGCGCCGGGCTCGGTGCGGCGTGAGATCACCGACGCGTGCCGTGCCGCCGGGGTGAAGTGTCGAACACTTCCCAGCCTCAACGAGCTGATCGCCGGCGAGGTCACGGTCCGGATGCTTCGCGACGTGAGCGTGGAAGACCTCTTGGGACGCGCCCCGGTGCGCATCGAGTTCGAACGCGTCTCGCGGTACCTCAACGGCAAGACGGTGCTGGTGACCGGTGCCGGTGGATCGATCGGCTCGGAGCTGTGCCGTCAGGTGCTTCGCGCCGGTCCGGCCGCGCTCATCATGATCGACCACGCCGAGAACAACCTGTTTGAGATCGACCGTCAGGTGTCGGGCCGCGGGCGCACCATCCCGATCATCGCCGACTGCCGCGACCACGACCTGATGGAACGCATCCTGGTCGAGCATCGCCCGTCGATCGTGTTCCACGCCGCCGCGTACAAGCATGTGCCGATGATGGAGCTCAATCCGCTCCAGGCCGTCGACAACAACGCGCTGGCCACCGCGTCGCTGACCGAGCTCGCAAGCATCCACGGCGTCGAGCGCTTCTGCCTGATCTCCACCGACAAGGCCGTCGAACCGAAGACGATCATGGGTGCCACCAAGGCGCTCGGAGAGCGGATCGTCGAGTCTCGCGACCGACGCTCCGCCACGCGCTTCGCAGCGGTGCGGTTCGGCAACGTGCTCGGCAGCTCCGGCTCGGTCGTGCCGATCTTCCGCCAACAGATCGCCGCAGGCGGTCCGGTGACGGTGACCGACGCGGAGATGACCCGCTACTTCATGACGATTCCCGAAGCGGTCCAACTGGTGATCGAGGCCACGGGTATCGCCGAGGGCGGCGACATCTTCGTGCTCGACATGGGCGACCCGGTGCGAATCATGGATCTCGCAGAGAACATGATCCGCCTTTCCGGGCGCGAGCCGGGGCGTGACATCGCGATCGAAGTGGTGGGCATCCGGCCGGGTGAAAAGCTCCACGAGGAGCTTTTCAACTTGGACGAGCACGTTCAAACCACAAGATATGGCAGGATTCTGCGGGCGACGCGCCCAGCGCTCGACCCGGTCGCAATCCGTGTAGGACTGGATTTGCTCCGTGAGCGGGTTGATGCTGGCGATCGCTCGGGTGCCGCTGACGTGTTGTGGCGCACCTTGTCGGTCAGGAGGGATGCCGCCGACGAGCCAGAACCTCAGAACACGATGTTCGAAACGAAAGAAGACACGGCATGACGACAGCGATTCGTATGGGAGCGTCCGCCATGGCAGCAGAGGTTCTGCCGGAGATGATTCCCACTCGTGAGCACGGGATCTTGGCGCGCGTGCGTCGCCCCTGCGCCGAGCACGGCTGTGAGTGCCCCTGCGTCGGTCACCTGGAGGACGAGGGGTGCCTGGTGTTTTGGTGCGCGTCCGGCCAGCACGTCCTGACCTTCCGGTAGTCCCCTCCGCTAGACGTCCAGTCGGAACGCCCCGATCTGCAAGCACTGCAGCTGGGCGTCCAGGACATCGAGCGGGTTGCACCCTGTGACGCCCGGGATGAGGTCGTCTTCTCTGGCGCCGTAGAGCGCGCCGAGGGCGAACCGATCGGCGTAGACCGTCGCCCCTTCGGCGATCAGGGCGGCCAGCTGCTTGTTGGCGAGCATGTGCCCAGGGAACGCCTCTTGGCCGACTGTCGGATAGCCGCGCGTTCCGGCGGCAAGCAGCACCCCAGCCTCTGAGAGCACGATCGTCACGACAAAGCCCTTGCGAAGCAGGCGCGTCGCGGTGAACAGACCCGTCAGCACGCCGGCGCCCTCGTACGGCGCGGAGGTGACGAACACGAACGCCTCCTGGCCCGGCGTCGCCTGAATGTCGTTGAACACCTTGGTGTCGGTGTCGTAGAGCTGCTGGCCGAGCTCGGGTGTCGGGCCGTTGAACGTGGTCAACCGAAAACCTCCATGGCGTTCATGTGCACGCGACAGCTTGGACAACCGACCGTGGTATTCCTGCCACGGCGGGCAGATTGGGCTCCCCGGCGGCGTGGGTCGGTACTGTTTGCCAAAGCGCACGAACCACGAGAAGGAGCAGGGATGGAAGTCGATGTCGTAGTTCTCGGCGGGGGCCCGGGTGGATACCCGGCGGCGATCAGGGCGGCCCAACTCGGCAAGTCCGTCGCGGTGATCGAGAAGGCCGAACTCGGCGGTACGTGCCTGAACGTGGGTTGCGTCCCCACAAAGGCGTGGGTGCAAAGCGCGCACGCCCTGAAGGATGCGCACACGGCGTTCCCGCAGTTGGGAATCAAGGTCGGCGCACCCGAGGTCGACTTCGACCAGGTGCAGGCCAACAAGGCCGAGATCGTCAAGACGATGGTCGGCGGCGTCGGCATGCTGCTCAAGTCCGCCGGCGTGACCGTGGTGAGCGGTGTCGGCACCTTCACCGGCCCCAACACGATCGCGGTCGAGGGTGGCGAGACGATCACCTTCACCAACGCGATCATCGCCACCGGTTCGCGTCCATTGCGTCCGCCGGTCGAGGGCATCGACAACGAGCGCTGCGTGGACAGTACGGGTCTTCTCGCCACCGACTCCATCCCGCGTCGGCTCGTTGTGCTCGGAGGTGGCGTGATCGGCGTCGAGTTCGCGAGCATCTTCAACCACCTGGGCAGCGAAGTGACCATCGTCGAGATGCTCGACTCGCTGATCCCGATGATGGACACCGACGCCATCAAGGCGCTTGAGAAGGCATTCGACAAGTCCGGCATCGCCGTGCACACCAGTGCGCGCGCCACGAAGGTGGAGCTGTCTCTTATACACATCTGACGCTGCCGACGAGCGATCTAGTGTAGATCTCGGTGGTCGCCGTATCATT
>CALMXK010000076.1 GCA_937871165.1 uncultured Actinomycetes bacterium | reverse complement strand
CCGCCGGGGGCGCATTCACCGATGACGACAAGGGCGATCAGATCCCGTGACGCGGTGTCGTGACGTCGTCCTTACGGGTTCGACTGCTGCACCCAACGCGACCATTCTCCGAGCTTCTCGGTCACGTCCCCAGTGGCGCACGAGCGCTTGGACAAGTGGCAGACCACGAGACCGGACGACGTGCCGTCGGTATTCGGATCGGGAAGCTGGGCGATGTCCGCCCGCCCGACGACGGTGTCGTCGTCGATCCAGATCGGCCCGTCGATGCCATACGGCAGCGTCGGGGTCGGGTAGCGGCCTGCCAGCCACAGCGACGACCCGTCCACCGTAAGGACGGCCAACCCGTCGCCGGCAGCCACGACGATCTGCGATCCGCGCCATGAGCCCGGCGCCATCACCGGAGAAGGAAGGCCGGCCGCACCAGGCCCAGTCGATGTTTCCGTCGTTCCGGTGCCGTCGTCCGGCTCGCTGATCTGCAGACGCGCCACAGTCGCGCCGCTCGCAACATCGACGATTTGAACGGTGCTGATGGAGTCAGTGACGGCGATCTGGCGCCCGTCCGGGGAGACGGCGATCAGACCACCGACATCCGTCAGCCGACGGAACCGATTCGGGCCGGAGAAAATCAGGACTTGACGCTCCTCGCCTTCGAACTGCTCGTAGGCGATCAGGCGATCACCCGCCCATGCAACCGGGAAGTAGGTGCCCGGCTTCGTCGTCCAGCGTGTCGTCGTTTCGGAGCCCAGCGATCCAACCATGATGCGGGTTTGGTAGCTCCGATTCGGGCGGAACACCGGATCGATACCAACCGCATACGCCAGGCGCCCAGACCGCGACAATGCCGGAGAAAGTCCACCGCGGGCAAGCACCTGCGACTGTCCATCCTGGAGCACCCTCAGCGACGGACGGCCGGCCGGTATCTCCGGCGTTTGACCGTCGGATTGGATCGACTTCCAGGTGGGGAGAATCACCGCGGACGGCCCGTCAATCGTGGACACGGCAAACGGCCCGGCGTAGGCGTTGAGCGGGGCGAACACCTCCTCGCCACCGCCGATGTTCGTCTGCACGACGCCCTTTCCAAGCACGAGATCGCCACCACGAATACGCATCAGGTCGACAGCGTCGATGGCGGACTGGTCGTTGGAGACCGAGAGAGTCTGGACCACCGGCGCGCCTGGCGACGGCCCGACCGAACCGTGCGGGCCCCGCACGACGACCACTGCCCAGGCTCCGGCGCCGAGTACCGCGGCACCGGCGATGACTCCGCGCCACCAGCGACGCGCGGGCGTGCTCGTCTGGCGTTCATCCAAAGCCCGCAGCACCGCGTTCCAGTCGCCGCCGGTCTCCGGGTGGGCGGCGCGGTCCATTGCGCGCTGCAACCGCGCCTCGTCGGGTGCGTTCGAAAACGGATCGTGCGTCATGATGTGACAACCTCATCCAGAATTGTTCGAAGAGCGTTCTTGCCCTGAAAGAGCAGGGCTCCCACAGTTCCGCTGCGTATCCCCAGCACCGTCGCAATCTCCGTGTTCGACATGTCCGCGTAGTAGCGAAGGAACAGCACCAGACGTTGGCGTTCGGGAAGACGCGCCAATTGACGACGAAGCTCAGACGCGGACAGGTCGCCCTCATCCGGGCCGACCGACGCGTCACGTTCATCGAGTCCGACGGTCGGCGTGGCGCGTGACGTGCGGACCATGGATCGTGCCTCGTTGATCACAATCGCCCACACCCACGTGGACAGCGCGCTGGTCCCACGGAACGTGTCGCGTTTGGTGAGCGCCTTCACGAATCCGCCCTGCACCGCGTCATACCCGAGCTGGGCGTCGTTGACGATGGCGCGCGCCGCCCTGACCATTCGCGGAAAGTCGGCACGGTAAATCCGTTCCAGATCGTCGACGCTTGCCGAATCGGCGGGCATCAGGTCACCGGTCGGCGCATGGGTTGCGGTGTGGCGGATAGTTTGCATGTCGGTGAGACGTATCGCACCGACGATTCATTTAGGCGGCCGCACCAGCGACCGGCCGACGTACTCATCCCCGCAGGTCGGATGCCGGCAGCGGCTCGGGGTTCGGCAGGTCCTGCGGCGCCTTGGCCTCGGCGTCGTCGAACGATGCGAAGGCACGGCCGTCGCGGCCGTCGTGCTCATTGGAGCCACCGAGCGCGACGACAACGGTGCGTCCGGGGCCACGGTTGACGAGTTGGCGCCGCACGTCCGGCGCGATGCGCATCACGTCGTTCGCGTGGAGCTCGACGACCCCGTCCGGCGTGAGGACGTCGAGGATGCCCTCAAGCACGAGCATGACCTCTTCCTGACGGACATGCTCATGGACGCGGCCACGTTCCCCCGGCTGCAAGGTGATCAGGTTCATCCCGAAGCTGGTGACGCCAAGGTCACGGCGAAGCGGCTGAAACCGCTCACCGCTGTCGGGGTCCAGTCGGGTGACGCTCGTTCCCGAATCCATGATCACTCCCGGTCGCGGTCGAATTGTCCATGTGGTGCCGGGCACCTCATACACAATTCCTACGTTACCGCAGGGAGTGGGACCTCACAGGCGGTAGCGACTGGCCGCCGACGCCAGACGATCGGCGAGCGCGTTGAGCGAGCCGGCGGCGGCCTCGGTGTCCGAGGCGCTTGAGGCGAGCTTCATCGTGCTGTCGCGCACGTCCTCCATGGCGTTGCCGATCTGGTCCATGCCGACCTCCTGCTCACGGGCGCCCGCCGCGATCTGCACGGCAACCTCTGCGGTTTGACGAACGGCGTCGCCGAGCTGGGTGATCACGTGGCCGGTCTCACCGGCGTTCTCGCGCCCATCGGCCACGGCACGCGCGCCCGAGTCGGCGGCCGCCACGGCACGCGCCGTCGCCTGTTGGATCTCCTGCAGAATCGCCTGCACCTGCATGGTCGCCTGCTTGGACTGTTCGGCCAAGCTGCGCACCTGATCGGCGACCACCGCGAACCCGCGACCCTGCTCACCCGCGCGCGCAGCTTCGATGGTCGCGTTCAATGCGAGCATGTTGGACTGGTCCGCGAGCCCCGTCACGGTTTCGTTGATCGCACCGATCGCGGCGGACCGCTCCGCCAACTCACGGACCTCGACGGTCACCACATCCATGCGCCGACCGATCTTGTCGATCCGCGACAGCAGGGCGTCCACCGCCTCGCCGCCCTCACTCGAGATCACCGACGCGCGCCGTGCGTGCTCGGCAAGTTCGTTGGCGCGTGCGGCCATCTGCTCGGAGTTGGCGCGCACCTCGTCGATGGTGACGCTGGTCTGCGTGATCGACGCGGCCTGCTCGGCCGTCGCGGAATTCTGGTTGGACACGATCGCGAGGATCTCGGAGGCGCTGCTGCTGATCTCTTTGGTACCGGAGGCCACCTCCGACGAGATGCCCGCCAGGCCGTCGACCATCCGGTTCAGGTTGGTGCTCAACCCGAAGCCGCCAAGGCCCTTGTCGCCAAGCTGCAGCTGTGTGGTCAGGTCACCGGAAGCGACACTGTCCACGAACGCCGAGACTTCCTCCATTGCCTTGTTCAACGCCTCCATCCGCTGGCGTTCCTGCCCGGTGGACGCCTGAAGCCGATCGACCATGACGTTGAACGACCTGGCAATCCGCCCGATCTCGTCGTCGACGTCGTCGGCTGTGCGCACCGTCATGTCGCCATCGGACAGCCGGTCCACGGCGTCCGCCACCCGTTCGATGCGGCGCGACATTCGGTGCGACACGAAGTAGACGACGGCGAAGGCGCCAAGCGCGCTGAGCAAACCGATCAGCCCCAAGATGAGGCGGCTGACGGTGTTCGCCTGTTCCTCGTCGTCCATCACCTGCTGGGCACGACGGTTCTGCAGGTCGACGAGTGTCGACAGACCGTTGGACACCTGAGACAGCTGCTGACTGAGGACGCGGTCGGAGATCGTGGTTCCGCGCGCAGCCTGCGCGATCAGTCCGCTGATCGCCGTCAAGTTGGCATCGACAGCGGTGATCGTCTCGTCGACGACCCTGGAGGAGCCTTCCTTCGAAACCTGGTCGAACGCCGCGACCATGCGCTCATTGACGGCCCGCAGCTTCTCGATTCGTTCAGGGGACGCGCCCGCGGCGAAGAGTTCTTCCGCGACATTGCGTTCCTGTCCCAGCACAACCGCGGTCGTGGCGAGATTCGCCATCGCCTTGCCGGTCTGGTCGTTGATCTTCTCGATCGCGTCGTGGCCGTGAGCGAGCGACCACCAGGCAAACCCGTTGAGCAGCGCCCCGATGACGAGGAACGTGATGCCGAAGCTGATCAGCATTCGACGCCGCACACCATGCCGGTGGCGGTTCACTGGGCGGTCAGGGACGGGAGGGATCGTGGCCACAACTTTGCTCAGGATTGGGGGCGGGGATCCCGGTGTTCATCGGCGCGTTGGGCGCGGGACTCAATAGCCGTCACCGACGTTTGTCCCCCCACGCAAGTGCCCTGCACCCACCGGGTTTCGCGTAGTCTCCACGGTCCACCGGCGCAAACGGCGCGTCGGCGCGAGCCTGTTGACCACCTGGAAGGAGCACAATGGCGAGCAACATCACCCCACCGGCGGGCGTGGAGATCCGCGGCCCAGAGGTCCCCGGAATGGCCGAGATCCTTGTACCGGAGGCGATGGAGCTCGTTGCGAAGCTGCACCGGGAATTCGACGGTCGTCGCAAGGAGCTTCTTGCAGCACGCGAAGAGCGCCAGCTGCGCATCGACGCCGGTGAGCGTCCCGACTTCCTGCCCGAGACGGCCGACGTCCGTGCCGGCGACTGGACATGTGCACCGGTGCCTGCCGACATGCAGGACCGGCGCACCGAGATCACCGGTCCGGTCGACCGCAAGATGATCATCAACGCGCTGAACTCCGGCGCCAAGGCGTTCATGGCGGACTTCGAGGACTCCAACACCCCCACGTGGGAAAACGTCATCGCGGGCCAGATCAACCTGCGCGACGCGGTCCTTGGGACCATCAGCTTCGAGGGTGGCGGCAAGTCCTACAAGCTGAAGGACGAGACGGCCACGCTGCTCGTTCGTCCGCGCGGCTGGCACCTGATGGAAAAGCACTTCCTGGTCGACGGCCAAGAGGTGAGCGGCGGAATCTTCGACTTCGCCCTCTACATGTTCCACAGCGCCAAGCCGAAGATCGCGGCCGGCAGCGGTCCGTACTTCTACCTGCCGAAGATGGAGAGCCACCTGGAGGCGCGCCTCTGGAACGACATCTTCATCCGCACGCAGGATGAGCTCGGCATCCCGCAGGGCACCATCAAGGCCACCGTGCTGATCGAGACCATCCTCGCCGCGTTCGAGATGGACGAGATCCTGTACGAGCTGAAGGATCACTCCGCAGGCCTCAACTGTGGCCGCTGGGATTACATCTTCAGCTGCATCAAGAAGTTCCGTCGCGATCCGAACTTCCTGCTTGCCGATCGTGCACAGGTCACGATGACCACGCACTTCATGAACAGCTACAGCCTGCTGTGCATCAAGACGTGTCACCGTCGCAACATCCACGCGATGGGCGGCATGGCGGCGCAGATTCCGATCAAGAACGACGAGGCCGCCAACGAGGCTGCGCTGGAGAAGGTCCGTCAGGACAAGATCCGCGAGGCCAACAACGGCCACGACGGAACCTGGGTCGCCCACCCGGGCCTGGTGCCGATCGCCCTCGAGGCCTTCGACGCCGTCATGCCCGGTGCCAACCAGATCGACAAGAAGCTCGAGGACGTCACCATCACGGCCGACGACCTGCTGAAGTTCGGTCCGGAAGGCCCCATCACCGAGGCCGGTGTCCGTCTGAACATCAACGTCGGCGTGCAGTACATGGGCGCATGGCTTGCGGGTGTCGGCTGCGTGCCGATCCACAACCTGATGGAGGATGCCGCCACCGCCGAGATCAGCCGTTCGCAGCTGTGGCAGTGGATTCACAGCGACAAGGGCATCCTCGACGACGGCCGTCGCCTCGACAAGGCCCTGTTCACCGAGCTGTTCGCCAGCGAGATGGAGCAGGTCCGCGCGGAGCTCGGCGACAACTGGAAGCTCGGCAAGTACGACGAGGCTGCGGAGATGTTCGAGAAGATCTCGACCGCCGACGAGCTCGTGGACTTCCTGACGCTGCCGGCCTACCGCGAGATCGACTGACCTCGCTCGGTAGATGACGTGGTTTCGAGGGGGCCGTTCGCGGCCCCCTCGTCGTTTCGGTACTTAACCATTCCGGTGCCTGGCACCAGAATGGTTAAGTGCGAACGTCCGGGACGAAGACGCGCAGCAGCGTCGTGTGCGTCGTCGCAGTCACCTCGAAGTCACCGAGGTTCGCGGGCAAGAGCACCCAGTCGACGCCATGCAGCGTGACCGGCTCGTGTGACGAGCTGACGGTCGCCGTCCCCTCAAGCACCGCCCAGATCTCGAAGGTGTTGCCATCACAGTGGCCGCGGTCCGACTGTCCTGGCTCCAGCGTGATGCGTTCGGTCTGGAAGTGGGGGCAGCTGGCGAGAATCTCGTGGCCCTTCACGTCCTGGCGCGGCACGATCGTCGGGATCGTGGCGCTCGGCTCCACATGGTCGAAGTTCAGGACATCGAGCGCCTTCTCAATATGGATCGGCCGGGGCCGTCCCCAGTCGTAGATCCGATAGGTGGTGTCGCTGTTTTGCTGGATCTCGGCGACGATGATGCCCGGTCCAAGCGCATGCACCGTCCCCGCCGGGACGAACACCACATCACCCTGATGGACGCTCAGCCGGTGCAGCTCATCCGCCGCGCGATCGGCTCCCAGGGCGTTCGCATAGCTCGCGGCGGTCACGCCCGGCTTGAAACCGTAGATCAGTTCGGAGCCCGGCTCGGCGTGCAGAACCACCCACATCTCCGTCTTGCCGAAATCGCCCTCGTTGGCCAGGCTGTACTCGTCATCCGGGTGAACCTGCACCGACAGCCACCGGTGCGCGTCCAGGATCTTGATGAGCAGTGGGAAGCGGCCCAGCTTCAAGGCCGCGGCACTGCGGATGCCGACCAGCTCGGCGCCCCATTCCGACATCAGCTCGGACAGCAGCCGACCCATGTGCGGCCCCTGCCGCACCGCTGTCGAACCATGGTCGTGGCCGGCGATCTCCCAGCTCTCTGCAACGATCCCGGGCGGAATCGTGCGACCCAACTTCGCCTCCAGGTTCCGCCCACCCCACGGGTAGTCCTTGAACACCGGATGAAACGTGAGCGGGGTGAGCTCAAGCTGTGACAAGTCATTCGCCTTCCTACGAACGTGCCTCGTCATTCTGGCGCAGCAGCGGGGTGAGGACGACTCCCCAAAGGTTCAGTGCCAACCAGACCATGGCGGGGTTTTGCACGACCGACGACGGTCGCGGGGTGGTCTGTACGGTATGAGAACGGTATGAATTGTGTATGAGGTGCCCGGCACCAGAGGGACAAAATGCGAAGTGCCGCGACTATCTCCCCAGCCGGTACTGCGAACTGGCCTGGCGCAGACGATCCGCCAACCGCGACAGCGACGACGCCGACTGCTCGGTCTGCATCGCCGACCGTGCGATCTCGTTCGTCGTATCCGACACGTCCACGATGGCCTTGCCGATCTGGTCCATCCCGAGCGCCTGATCCTTCGCACCCCGTGCGATCTGAGAGGCCACCACTGCGGTTTGCTCGATGGACCCGCTCATCTGGCGAATCAGCTCACCCGCCCGGCCGGCCCGTTCACGCCCGTGCGAGACGACCCGTGTTCCGTCGTCGGTGGCGGTGACGGCAGCCTTCGTCGCGTCACGAATCTCCACAAGAATCTGCTGCACCTGAACCGTCGCCTGCTTCGACTGCTCAGCCAAATTGCGCACCTCATCCGCAACCACCGCAAACCCACGACCCTGCTCACCAGCCTTCGCAGCCTCAATCGTCGCATTCAACGCCAACATGTTCGACTGCTCCGCCAAATCACGCACCGACGCCGTAATCGCACCAATCGCCTCCGACCGCACCGCAAGCTCCCGAATCCCCTCCGCAATCGCACCCACCCGCACATCAATCTCATCCATCCCCGCCACCAACTCAGCCACCGCGTCGCTTCCCTGCGACGCATACGTCGCCGCCGCACGGGCCTGATCGGCAAGCTCATCCGCCCGCGACGACGCCTGCTCCGCATTGGCACGAACCTCATCGATGGTCACGGATGTCTGCGCGATCGACGCGGCCTGCTCCGCCGTCGATGAATTGTGGTGGGACACCGCCGCCAGGATCTGCGACGCCGACGAGGTCAAGGCCGACGTGCCGTGCTGCACCTGACCGGAGATCTCCGCCAGACCGTCGACCATGCGGTTCAGGTCCTTGCCCACATCCTGCAGCTCACCGGTAAGTGACAGCCGCGCCGTCAGATCCCCACCGGCAACCGACTCCGCAAACCGGGCGACCGCATCCACCGTCCCCACCAACTCCTCACGCCGTCGCCGGGCGTCGCCCACCAACGCAGCGAGTTGTACCGCCATCGCATCGAAGGACCTGCCGATACGTCCGAACTCGTCGTTGTCGACCTCCTCGCAGCGCGCTGCAAGATCGCCTTCGGCCAACCGACCGGCGGAGTCGGTCAAGTCGCCGATCGACCGCTGAAGGCGCCGAAGCGTCCTCACCGCCAACACGACCGCGAGCAACACGGCCATCACCAGGAGCCCGACCACCAAGACAATCCCCGCTGTGAACGATCCGGTGGCCGCGTCGCCATAGGTGGCGGCCGAACGCAGCTGCACGTCGGTGAGCTCGCGGATCTGATCGACGGGTTGCTGCAACAGTCTGTTCACCGCCTGCAGCGTCGCCGACCGATCACCTGTGCCGCCGACTGCCGACGTCAACGTCGCCATGATCCGCGGTTCCACCGAAACGAACGTTCCGAGCGCTTCACGCGCCTTGGCCTGCACCTCGGGCGTGCCCATCAGCGACACGCGCTTGAGCCGCTTCACCACGCCGGCGTCGATCGACGGCAGCGAGTCCGCAGCCTTCTGTCGCGCGTCGCGTGTCGGCGCCATGATCGCCTGGTCGATGGCGGCACGCACCAACGGAAGGTCGAGGCCGACCATCGTCAACTCGTTCGCGAGTTCCGCCCCGTCACGACCGAGGGTCTGTGACGTCCGGTTCAGGTTGTTCAACGTGAACGCCGCCGCCAACCCGATCAGCGCCACGCTCACGATCAACACGCCGAAGGTGCCGAGCAGGCGCCGGCCGACACTGGCCGTCCGCCCGTTTCGACCACGCGTCGATGCGTCGACCATCATCGCTCCCCGCCCGGCAGGTTCGACCCGCCACCGAGCCGATACCGGCTCGTGGCCTGGGTGAGTTCGTCGGCGATGGTGGTGAGCCCCGACGCCGCCGCCTCCGTCTGGGTGGCCGAGTGCGCAATCTGCTTCGTGGTGGCCGAGACACCGACGATGGCGTCACCGATCTGGTCCATCCCAACCGCCTGTTCCTTCGCACCCATCGCGATCTGCGACGCCACCACGGCCGTCTGCTCGATCGCGGAGCGCATCCGACGGATCAGCGTCCCGGTCTCACCGGCACGCGTGCGCGCTGTGCGAACGACCCGTGTTCCGTCGTCGGTGGCGGTGACGGCAGCCTTCGTCGCGTCACGAATCTCCACAAGAATCTGCTGCACCTGAACCGTCGCCTGCTTCGACTGCTCAGCCAAATTGCGCACCTCATCCGCAACCACCGCAAACCCACGACCCTGCTCACCAGCCTTCGCAGCCTCAATCGTCGCATTCAACGCCAACATGTTCGACTGCTCCGCCAAATCACGCACCGACGCCGTAATCGCACCAATCGCCTCCGACCGCACCGCAAGCTCCCGAATCCCCTCCGCAATCGCACCCACCCGCACATCAATCTCATCCATCCCCGCCACCAACTCAGCCACCGCGCGGTCGCCGTCCGCCGAGTTCATGGCGCTCTCCCGAGCCTGGAGGGCGAGCTCGTCGGCGCGTGAGGCCGACTGCTCAGCGTTCGCACGCACCTGCTCGATCGTCACGGACGTCTGCGCGATCGACGCGGCCTGCTCGGCCGTCGAAGCGTTGTTTTGTGAAACCGCCGCCAAGATCTCCACCGCCGACGCGGTGATCTCCTTGGATCCGGACGCCACCTGCGTCGAGATTCCCGAAAGCCCGTTCGCCATCCGGTTGAGATTCTCGGCCACCGCGCCGAGTTCACCGGACAGCTCGACTCGAGCGGTCAGATCGCCGCTCGCGACACGTCCGGCGAACGCACGGATCGCATCGATGGTTTGGTCCACCTCACACCGTCTGCCCTCTTCATCGGCCATCAGTCCGCCCAAGCGTTCAGCCATCGCATTCAGCGACCGTCCGATGTCGTGGACCTCGTCGCCCTCGGTGACCGCACACCGCACCGAAAGATCCCCCTTCGCGATCCCGTCTGCAGCGTCGACCACATCGGCGACGGCAGAACCCAGCCGGCGGGCGACAAGCAATGCCGACCCGATCCCGACGAGCAACGCGAGCGCGGTGATGACACCAAGCAGGACCAGCCCGGACCGGTAGCGGGCGGCCGCCTCGGCACTGCGTCGTCTGCCCGTCGCAACATGTTCGGTGGCCAGCTGCCGGATGAACGGCTGTGACGACATCAGCACCGGGTCGATCATCGCCATGGCCTGCGCGGCGCTCAACGTGCCGTTTTGCAAGCCGGCCAACGGCCGTGCGAGCACGCGGGCGGAGTCGGCCGTTCGTTGGTCGATCTCAAGCGCCGCCGCATGGAAGTCCGCGGAGCCCGGCGCCTGTGTGAGGCGTGATGCGATGTCCGCGAACTCGGTGCCAGTCACGCCGAGCGCCAGGAACCTGCGGCGACGTTCGGCGGGATCGGTGGTCTCACCGACGTTTGCGATCTCGTCGCGCAGCTGAGGCAGGCGGATCGCCAACTGCGAAATCTGGTGGGACACGACCGCACCGTCGCGCTCCAGCGCCCGTGCCGACTCGTGCAGCTGTCCAAGGCGTACCACCGCCACCCACGCAACGATCCCCAGCAGCAACAGCATGATCGCGAATCCTGCGGCGACTTGCCGGTACAGCCCACCGTGGGGCCGACCACCACCTGCGGCAGGGCGACGGGAGATTCGGCGACTCAATGGTGCGATGGACAAGTGCGGATCACCAGGTGGCGGCGGATGAACTGGCATCCACCCCATCGGCACTCCCGCGGAGGACCATAAGCCCCCGGGCACCCACAAATGACCAACGTCTCGGGAGCAACCGCGGTCGCTCGACCGAAGTGCGGGTCAGGGGATCACCTCACACGAGGTGATCCCCCAAGTCCGCGACAGCGAATCAGCTCTCCTTGCGGATCAGCTTTCCACGCTCAGGGCTCTCCGCCGCGACGAGAGCGTCGACGCGATCAGCGTCGATGTCCGCCACGAGGATGTCGCCAACCTCTTCGCTGGTGCTCGTGAAGATGCCGAGCGTCTTCATCGAGGCAGCCTGATGGATGTTGTCCTCGGTCGGCGTCAAGTAGTGAATCGCCGACGCGCCGTAGCGCTTGATGAGGAACAGGTGCAGCAGCACCGACAAACGCTTGCGACGGGCAGGGTCGTACGTGTGCTGGTCGCGAACCGACAGGATCGACGTGCCACGACGGTCGTACATGTGACTGAAGACCGTGTTGGCGAAGACGTCGCCGTTCGGGCCGAACACCTTGAGCTCCAGAATCTCGGAGGTCGGGGTGTGCGGGCGAAGCTGGACCTTGAACGGACCCTCGATCGCGTTGAACTCGCCCCACTGCTCGACCCAGGACAGCAGGGTCTTGGTGGGAAGCTCGGTCTGGATCAGGTGCTGGTGCTGGGTCGAGCCCTCGCCCATCGCCTTCGTGGTCGCCGTCTGACCCGATGCGGCCATCAGACCGGCGTCGGCACGGGGGCCACCGACGAGCGTCTGCGGAGTCCGGTACGGCGACTCGAGCAGGCGCAGGCGGCGCTGGACACGCGCGAGGGCGAGCATGCCGTCCTCGAGCAGTGCGCGGCTGAACTCCTCACACATGAGGCCGTCGATCTGGTGGCCGCCGTAGGTGATGAAGTTGAACACGAAGCCGAGCTTGCCGAGCTCCTCCGGGAAGGCCCGCATCTCTTCCTCGCTCATGCCCGTCGTGTCCCAGTTGAAGGACGGTGACAGGTTGTAGGCCATCATCTGGTCCGGGTAGACGGCGTGGATCGCCTCGGCGAACTCACGTGCCTCGGGCAGATCCGCGATCTTCGTCTCCATCCACAGGATGTCGGCGAACGGCGCGACGGCGAGCGACTTCTGGATGGCGTAGGGGATTCCACCCTGCACCTGGTAGTAGCCCTCGGGGGTCTTGGCGATGTGCGGGTTGAAGTA
Organism: uncultured Actinomycetes bacterium; assembly: GCA_937871165.1. GTDB lineage: Bacteria > Actinomycetota > Thermoleophilia > Miltoncostaeales > Miltoncostaeaceae > CALMEC01. The sequence continues at coordinate 4,647 of CALMXK010000076.1, read as the reverse complement.
CACGTCGAGGCCGAGTTCGGCGACCTTCGCCTTGGCGGTGTTCCACGACGCGGTGCCCGCGTACTCGAGCCACTCCTCGGCCGTGATGCCGGGATCGTTGCCCTCTTCGACGGAGAGCTTGATCTTGTCGGCGACGGCGTGCGGGTAGGTGCGAAGCCCTGCGGCGTCCTGCCAAGCCTCGACGAACTTGTCGCCGACGGAGTCGAGTGCGGCCTCAGGCGTGATGGCGCCTGACAAAGCCCGCTTCGCGGTCTCCGCGATGACCTCGTCAAGGCCGACCTTCGTGAGCCATGCCTCGGCCTCAGCGTAGTCCTCGTCGGACACGGCGTAGATCATGAAGCCGGTCAGCTCCTCCACGCCTGCGCGGTTGAGCTTGCGCATCGCGGCGAGGAAGGTGTTGCGGTACGGCGGGACCTCACGCGTGGTGGCGCCGAGGATGAACGGCTGGTCGCGCTCATCGCTGCAGCCATCCACGAGGTTGGCCGCTTCGGCGTCGGTACGGGCCACAACAATGCCCGGAACGCCCATGATGTCGAGCTGGAATCGCGCGGCGTTGCAGCGCTTGATCTGCTCGTCGGAACCGACGAGCACCTTGCCGCCCTGATGGCCGCACTTCTTGACGCCGGGCTTCTGGTCCTCGATGTGGTAGCCGGGGACACCGACCTCCACGAATCGACGGACAAGGTTGCGCACGTGCTCTGCGCCACCGTGACCGGTGTCGGCGTCCGCGATGATGAACGGGCGGAAGTCGACTTCCGGCGTGGCCGCAAGATCAGCTTCGCTCATCCGCGAGCGGGCGAACTTCTGGTTGCGATCGGCGGTGAGGAGCGCACGCACCAGTCCGGCAGCCTCATCCGGCACCTGACTGAGCGGGTAGGAAGCAAGGTCGGGACCTGGATCCTCATCCTTGGAACCCTTGGCGGAGGTTGCCCAGCCGCCCAGGTAGATCCCCTCGATGCCGGCACGCTTCATGGCAACCGCCATGCCCGGCGAGTAGGGACCGTAGGTCGTGATGGAGCGCTTCTCGGCAAAGAGCTTGCGCAGATGCGCATGGAACTGCGCGGCAGCCTCACGAGCGACGGTGTAATCCGTCGTGATCGCGCCGCGCTGCTCTGCAACCTGCGCTGCGGTGAACACCCGGGTAATCCCAGCGAACCGCTCACTGCGCTGGTACTTCTTGATCTCTTCGATCTCGTCCTGGAGTAGACCCATGGATTGATCCTCTCTTCCGCCCGCCGAACGACGACAGACATGTGTCGGGTGCGACACATGAGATTCCCCGTCTTTGTGCGTCGCGTGTGCTCTGTTCGTCTCACTGTCCCGAAGCGACACCCAGGTCGCCCGGCCCCCACCGGACGCAAACGCCCGTTGGGGTGGCGAAGGATAACCCGCGAGAACCCCCCACCCAACGGCCCAAATGCCCCGCAACCGACGATTTCGGTCATCGGGGATGGTCGGCCGCCGTGGCGGTGACAACGGGTCCCCGTCGCGGGCATGTTCAGGGGGTCTATCCTGGGTGGCACATGGACGCTTCTTCTGTCGGCCGCCGCTCTCCATTTCGACGCTTCGCCTTCGATCGTGCCGGGCATCTGCGCGGATGGCAGCTGCTTGGCATGTCAGCGGGGATCGCATTGATCCTCACGATCGGCGGCCTCGCAGCCGTCGTGATCGCCGGCCGCGGGTCACCGGAAGCCATCGCGCTTTGGGCCACGATCGCGTTCTTCGCGATCAAGATCCCCGTGCTCGTGCTGCTGTGGTGGCTGCTTGGCCGCAGCGAACACGATGGGGAGGACACCCGCCTGACGTCGAGTGCCGCACGCGCCGCGCTTGCCCGATTGCGTTCAGCCGCCGAGCGGGCCGCCGGGGTACCCGACGCCTGGGACCGGCTTGACGCCTTGGCGGCGGAAGCCGGCTACGTGGCGGCACACGCGCCGGCCGAGCTGACCCACGAGGCCAACAGCGTCGAGGCGAACCTCCGGGCACTTCGCGACCAGATGCGGCCGATCAGTCCTCGCTGAGAAGTCCGTGGTCCAAGGCGTAGCGGACCAGCTCCGCACGCGTCTCGGCAGCGAGCTTGCGTGACAGATGGGCACGGTGCGTCTCGATGGTGCGCACACTGAGGACGAGGTTCTTGGCGATCTGCGGGTTGGTGTAGCCGAGCGCGATCTGGCGCAACACCTCCTGTTCACGTGCGGACAGATCGTCGATCTCGCGGACCGACTCCTGCGCGGCAAGCATCCCGCCAAGTCTGGGGTGGACATAGGAGTGGCCCTCGGCGACCGACTGCAACGCCGAAAACAGCTCCGCGGGCGACGCGTGCGAGGTCACGACACCCGCGGCGCCGGCGCCGAGAATGCGACGCACCACGCCGGCCGATTCCTCATATGCAAGGGCGAGCACCGGGGTTCGACATCCGCGTTCGCTCAGTTGGGAGACGACCGTCACGGTGGTACCGGCACGAATGGGGGCGGCCAAAATCACGTCGAGCTCGGCCGTGGCGAGCGCAATGGTGTCGTCGACCGTCGTGGCTTGTCCGACCCCGCGTATCGCCGGATGCGCCCGAAGCAGTGTCACCAGTGCGGTCCTGGGTATCGCCTGGTCGCTGACGACCAGGGTCTCGAGTCCTTGACCTGTGCCCAACGGTGTCACGACCAGATCCTTCGGTACCGCCCCGTGCTTCTACTTTGCCACGTCGTCAACCTCGCCGGCCTGGCTGTCCAGGGCGGCGTTGACGAGTCTGTCCGCTTCGGCGTTGCCTCCACGACGCACATGCTCGAAGCTCACCTGCGGCAACGCACCGGCCAATGCCCGCGCGGTCCGAAAGAGCTCCTGAAGTCCGGGGGCCTTGACCTTCCAGTTGCCGGCGAGTTGCTCGATGACGAGCTTCGAGTCGCCGCGAACGATCAATGAGGTGACGCCGAGTGACGCGGCGCATTCCATGCCTGCGATCACTCCGCCGTACTCGGCGACATTGTTCGTCGCGGTCCCGATCGACTTTCCGCGCGCAGCGAGAATCGTTCCGTCGGCGTCGGTGAGTGTGAACCCCCAGGCCGCCGGTCCGGGATTTCCGCGTGAGCCCCCGTCGAAGTACAGCACGGCAGGCCCAGCCGTCGTTGCGAACAGGGTCAAGGGGTGTTCAGACATCGCGCGCGAACCCGCGACGAGTCATACGTCAGCCGGCGACAACGATTTCGGCGGCTTCACGTGCCGCCTGCAAACGCTCCCAGGCATCCTGTTCGGCCTTGGCGTACTCGCCGTGCTCGTACAGATGCGCCGATCTGGACACGGCAAGGTAGTCCGAGATGGCTCGCTCGAGCGTCTTGTCAGGTTGTGTGATCGTCGTCATGAATGCACATCCCGATCCATTGGAGTGATCGCTTCCGAACACCGAGATCAAACGGTAGCGCAGAACCTTCCCTACTGCCCAACATTGGCGTTACATAAGCGCTTCGATCCCGATTCGGGCGTAGGCTCGGTTGATGTCGTCGCCAATCAATCTTCCCTCTCCCATCGACCTCGGATCGATGGACCTTGACCCCCACGTCGAGTTCGCCCGCTGGTTTGCCCATGCGGGTGCCGCCGGCGTCCACGAACCGGAGGCGATCGCGCTCGCCACGGCGGATGAACATGGTCGGCCGTCGGTGCGCATGGTCCTGCTGCGCGGGTTCGGCGCGGACGGATACGTGTGGTTCACAAACAGGAAAAGTCGCAAGGGACGCGAGATCGCCGCCAACCCCCGCGCCGCGCTCGTCGCCCATTGGGCGTCGGTCGGTCGACAGGTCCGTATCGAAGGTTCGGTCTCGCCGGCCACGCAAGAGCGCGCCGACGCGTACTTCGCCGGCCGCGATCGCGCAAGTCAGATCGGGGCGTGGGCGTCGCATCAGAGTGACCCGCTCGACGACCGCGAGGAGCTGCTCGCGCGAATCGATGCGCTGACCCGCGAATTCGAGACGGGGCCGGTTGCTCGACCACCGCACTGGGGTGGCTACCTGTTGAGTGCCGACCGCATCGAGTTCTGGCAGCACGGCGAGCATCGCATCCACGATCGCGTGGAGTACCTGCTGAGGGCCGACGGCTCCTGGAGCCGCCGCAGGCTCAATCCCTGAGGACGATGTCGACAAGGTCAAGCTGCCGGGCACGAAGCAGGAGGGTGGCGCGACCACCGCACGACACGCACCGCGCGCCGGCGCGGAACGCAGGATGCGCGTCCCATGCGCTGACAAGCGCGTCAATCATCGGCAGGCAGGTGTGGCAGACACCTGCCGAGCCTGATGAGATACCCCGACCGAGAGCCGAATTACTGGACTGGTCTTCGCTGCTCACACCGAGATCACTGCGTGGATCCAACAGCCCATCCATTCGGGGGGTTTGGAACGACTCACGGTCGGGGTAGGCAGTACGTTACGACCCCTCGTATAAATCGTGCGTAAAGAATGAATGCAAACGCATCAATATGTCATCAATTTGCCCTCGAAAACCTACAGGGCGGGCAAATCGGCTGAACCGTCGGGGTCCGCACGCAGGCGATATCCCACCCCGGTCTCGGTGATCAGGTACCGCGGACGGGCCGGTTCGGGTTCTGTCTCTTATACACATCTCCGAGCCCACGAGACTAAGGCGAATCTCGTATGCCGTCTTCTGCTTGAA
>CALMXK010000075.1 GCA_937871165.1 uncultured Actinomycetes bacterium | reverse complement strand
TTCAAGCAGAAGACGGCATACGAGATTCGCCTTAGTCTCGTGGGCTCGGAGATGTGTATAAGAGACAGCGGTTGGACTCACGGCGACCACGGTGTGACCAAACTGGCGTGGGCGGTGCAGGTCGGCCGCCCGCGTCGCATTCACTCCGATGCGCGTGGCCGCTTGGGAACCTTTCGCGGCAACGTGGCGACGAAGTCGCGCGCCGTGCGCACCCACATCTCAAGCGCCTTGCCCCGCAGGCCCGCAGCCGCCACGTAGACGTAGCCCTTCATGGGTCTGCCGGTGAAGTCCATCTGGCGGACGTGCTTGCGCTTGAGCGCCTGCTCGGCCTCATCCGGGCTTAAGCGCACCAGCAGGTCGTCACCGACGACGCCGACCGCCATGTGGCCGTCGACCATGAATGCGATACCGCCGAACATCTTCTTGGATGTCATCTCCGGCTCGTCGAAGAACACCGCGGCGATGCGTTCGGCGAGCGCCTCGTCGTAGGCCATGTCACCCCCTCGTTGCCCGCACCGCGAACTCTGCCACGAGGGTGTCGGCTGCGAGTGATCCAACCCCCGCGCCCGTACGTAGGCTCTTGTGACGTGGCACGTGGACGCAAACATGATCCGGCCGGATTGGCCGACGACGACCTGCTGGAGCTGGTGGGCTCCGGCAACGAGCCGGCGTTCGGCGTGCTGTACGACCGCCATGCGACTGTCGCCTTCTCACTTGCGCTTCGCCTGCTCGGCAATCGGGCTGCGGCCGAGGACTTGGTGCAGGAGGCGTTCCTGTCGATCTGGCGCGGAGCAAGCGCGTATTCACCCGAGCGCGGCAGCGTCCGCACGTGGGTGCTGTCAATCGTGCACCACCGTGGGGTCGACCGGCTGCGCTCGCAGGCGGTGGCGGTGCGACGAGACGAGGCGATGCGCACGGAGGCGATCGTGAGTGAGGAGTACAACGATTTGACAAGCGACGAGGCGATCAGTCGTGTGCAGGCGGACGTGGTGCGCCACGCGCTGGACCAGCTGTCGCCCGACCAGTCCCAAGTGCTGCGACTTGCGTACTTCGGCGGCTTCACGCACCATGAGATCGCACAGATGCTTGAACTGCCACTTGGAACGGTCAAGAGCCGTCTTCGCCTCGCCCTGGAACGACTGCGCCAATCGCTCGCCGGCGTCGAAGGAGCCGTGACATGAGCGACGCACCGCAGCACGATCGCATCGCGGAGCTGGTGCCGCTCGTGGCGCTCGGCGCGGCGACGCCGGACGAGGTGGCCGCCGTTCAGGCGCACGCGACGTCGTGCGCCGTCTGCCGCGCAGAGCTCGATTCGCTCGCCGTCACGGCAAGTCGCATCGGGATGAGCGTTCCACAGGTGGCCCCACCGCCACGGCTGAAAGCCGATCTCATGGAGGCCATTCGGGCCGACAGTCGCGGCACCGCCTCACCCGTTGGCGCACCCCGGCAGACACCACGTCGCCTGTGGCCGTCGCTCGCCGGTGCGCTCGCCGCCGCGGTCATCGGACTCATGGCATGGAACGTGACCTTGCAACGCGATCGCAACGACACCACGGCGCTCACACCTGTTCAGGTGGCGCCGAACGTGACGGTGCAGGCGCAGCTTGCGACCGTCAACGGCCGCCGTGTCGCAGTGATGAACGTGGCGGGACTTGCGGCGCTCGACCCGGCGCAGGGATATGAGGTGTGGGTGGTCCCCGCATCCGGCGTCCCCGAGTCGCGCGGGTTCATGGCACTGAGCGCAGCCAACCGATTCAGCGCGACGGTGGACGTGTCCGCCGGCGAGACCATCGCCGTCACCCGCGAGGCGCGCACCAACACCACTGCGCCGACGACCGACAAGGTGCTGGTCATCACCACCTGACGGCCCCGCCCGCGGTCGGCTGACGTCGATCTTGTCAAGGATGAGCGATCGGCCAGACATCCTTGACGGGCGCGCCAAGGCGCCTTCGCCCGCAAATCACGCCCGCCTGTTCCCAAGGGTCTATGTTTTCTCCAGTCCTCTTGTGCGACAGCTTGGGCCGAGCGCGCACGGGCGTACCTTGACCGGGTCGAACGTCGCGACGTCACACTCGTCGTGACCGGCGGCCTTCGCACGCCCGCGGATTTCGTCAAGGCCCTCGCGCTCGGCGCAGACGCGATCGCCATCGCCAACTCGGCGCTCCACGCCATCGGGTGCGTGTCCATGCGCGCATGCCACACCAAGAACTGCCCGGTCGGCATCGCAACCCAGCAGCGGCACCTGCGTGCCCGCCTGCCGGTGGACGAGGCCCCCAGGCGGTTGACGCGATTCCTGAACGCGTCGGTGGAGCTGATGCAGGTGATGGCGCGCGCATGCGGCCACCACCGGCTCAGCGACTTCACGATCGACGACCTGACGACCTTCGGTCCCAACATGCACGCCTTGGCGGGCGTCCCGTTCGGCGGGCTCCGCCCCAACTGATTCCCGAACACGCCAACCAAAACACGAAGGCCACTGCAGGGGTCGACGTCTAGCATGAGCCCATGCCGAACGTTGATCCCTTTGATGCCATTCTCGTCGTGTCCTTTGGTGGACCGGAGCGCCCTGAGGATGTGGTGCCGTTCCTCGAGAACGTGACCCATGGCAAGGGAATCCCTCGGGAGCGGCTCGAGGTCGTGGGGCAGCACTACTTCGGGTTCGGCGGACGATCGCCGCTCAATGACATCAACCGCGCATTCATCGCCGCGGTCCGCGGCGACCTGCGAAATCACCGCATCGACCTGCCGGTGTACTGGGGCAACCGCAACTGGGATCCCACGCTGACCGATGCGCTGACTCAGATGCGCGATGACGGCATCACGCGCGCCGCGTGCTTCATCACCTCGGCGTACTCGTCGTACTCGGGGTGCCGCCAGTACCGCGAGAACCTGTTCGCGGCCGCCGCTGCCATCGACGGCGCGCCGAAGCTCGATCGTTTGCGCGCGTACTTCAACCATCCCGGCTTCGTCGAGTCGTGCATCAGCGCAACGCGGGATTGCGTCGATGAGCTCGCTCCGAACATGCGCAACGACGCGCACATCGTGTTCGTGACGCACTCCATTCCCACGGAGATGAACGAGACGAGCGGTCCCGCGGGCGGCGCCTACCTGGCACAACACCAGTCCGTCGTCGACGAGATCATCGACACCGTGAGTGAGCGCACCGGACGACTGCACCAGCACTCGCTGGTGTTCTGCTCGCGCTCGGGAGCGCCGAGCACCCCGTGGCTTGAGCCGGACATCAACGATCATCTTGAGGACCTCGCCGGCGACGGCGTGCGTGCCGTCGTGGTCGTGCCGATCGGCTTCGTCGCCGACCATATGGAGGTCATCTACGACCTGGACACCGAGGCGCAGGCGACCGCCGACCGACTGGGGTTGACGATGCGCCGTGCCCGCACCGCCGGCCTCGATCCGCGCTTTGTCGCCGTGGTCCGTGACCTGGTGCTCGAACGAGCCGCCGCCGAGCGCGGCGAGCCGGTCGAGCCGAAGGTGGTCGGAACGGCACCGGCTGTGGCAGACCGGTGCGCGGTGGGCTGCTGCCCCAATCCCCGTCAGGAGTTGCCGACGCTGTGCGGAGTCGACGCACCCGCGTAAGCCACAAGTGATGAGCACGTCGTCGCGTCCGATGAAACGCTGCGACACCGTGCGGACATAGATGCCCTGAACGCCACTGTCAAACTCGACGAGGGCATCTATGGAACACACACCGACACGGACGCGACAATTCGAAGCAATCTTCGACACGCACCATCGCGCAATCCTCGCGTATGCGCTGCGGCGCACGACGAAACGTGAGGACGCCGCAGACATTGTGGCGGACACGTTTCTGGTGGCGTGGCGACGGCTGGACGACATGCCGAGCGGCGCCGAGCTGCTGTGGCTCTACGGCGTCGCCCGCAACGTGCTCGCCAATGCGCGCCGGGGCGACCGACGCCGCGAACAGCTCGCCGAAAACCTTCGACGTGAGCTTCGTTCGGTTGACATGGCGGTGGCGGAGCACCCACGCGCCGACGAAGTGCGCTCCGCGATCGCCACGCTCAGCCCCGACGACCGCGAGCTGATTCAGCTCGCGTATTGGGAGGACCTGAGCCCCGCTCAGATCGCGACGGTGCTTCAGATACCGGCGAGCACCGTGCGCGTGCGACTGCACCGGGCACGCAACGCCCTGCGCACCACGTTGGAGCGGACGTCCGCCCCGCGGCCGCACCTTGCGGTTGCGCCAACACCACTTCATTCGAAGGAGACACCATGAACGACACTGAGCTGGACACCCTCCTGCGCGCCGGAGCTCCGGCGACCGCCGCATTCGTCAGCGCTCCCGAGGTCCAGCGCGCAGCCGGCGCGCTGCGCGACGCCATACTTGCCGAGGCACCGCTCGCTTCATCCGCCGTCTCCGGTTCTGATTCCCGCACGGCGACGCGACGCGACCCAGGTCGCAGCCGACGTCGGCGCGCCGGACCCCGCCGGATCGCCATGGCACTGTGCGGCATCGGCGCCCTCGGCCTGGCGGGCGGGATCGTGCGAGGGCGGATGCACATCGGCCCTGAGCAGGCATGGTCGGCGTCGGCCGTCCGGTTCGCCGAGTCATCCCCACGACTGCTGATCGGCGGCACCGACTACTCGGTCAGCCGCGCCACGCAGTCCAAAGGCAACGGCGAGATGGCATTCGTTCCGAAGAGCGCACAGCAGCTGCGCCTTGTGACAGGAACGTCGATCGCGACCGGTGGAAACATGAACACCGGGGCCACCTACCAAACCATGGTCTACGACGCGGCCGACGTCGACCGACGACTGGCCGCTGCGCTCGCCATGCCCGGTGCCCAAGACCTCGGCACGCTCACGCTGCCGCACTCGTCAGCGGTCGCCTCGACAGCCCCGCGAACCTCGCGTTGGTTTCACCAGTCCGGTACACGCAACTACCGCGCCATTTGGACCCAAGCCGGGTACACGGTGGAATACCGCCTGCAGGCTCGCCGGTTGGCCGACGCCAAACAGATTGTGATCGACGACGAGTCCAACATCATCTCCGCGCTCACTCCGCGCCCGGCCGAGATCCAAGTGACATGGATGGCGGCGTCCGAGTTCGCCCAGCGGATCGGCAAGCCGGACACGGACCCGAGCTTGCGAGATCTCGGCACCACGACGGCGGCTGGTCGAACAGCCAGGTGGTTCGCCTATCGCGACAGCAACCGGTATCGCGCCATGTGGATCGACGGGCGATTCATGGTCGAGGCGGACGGCCTCGCCACGAACCAAGCCGCGTTTGCCGATGTGCTGCGTCGCATGCACGCGGTCGATGTGGACACGTGGCTGTCAGCCATGCCCGCAAGCGTGGTGAAACCACTTGACCAGTCCGCGGCGATCGATGCACTGTTGCGCGGCGTGCCGCTTCCTCCGGCCGGCTGGCAGGCCAACGGTCCGTCCGGATCGGCTGACGTGCAAGACCAGTATCAGCTTGCCGCGTCGGTCTACGGAGGGGTGACCTGCTCGTGGATCGACGAGTGGCTGCTTGCCCGACATGCCGGCGACGCCGCCCGCGTGCAGCGTGCAGCGGTCGCGCTCAAGAGTTCGCACAGCTGGCCGGGGCTCGTCGCCATGAGCCGCGGCGGCGACTATGCCGACGTGGTGTGGGAGTTCGCCGATGTGATCAGCGGCACGCGTGCCACCACTGCCGCAGGCGGCAAGTTGTCCGCCTACCGCACCCGCATCGGCGGGACCTCGGTCACCGTGCCCACAGGAGTCGGCGACTACCGCAGCGCCCTGGGATGTGACATGCCCGCATCGAAGTAGGCCCGAGCCGGGGTGGTGCGGCAGGCACGCGCCCCACCCCGGCCACGGCTACCGTTCATCCACGCGAATCGTCAGGGCAGGGCGCGCATTCGCGAACTGCCACCGCAGGGGCCGGGCTGAAGCGGGTCCGGCTCCTGCGGGGCGCGCCCTGCCGACAGGGCGCACTTGGCGGTCAGATCGCCGACCACCCGCCATCGGAGGCGAGCACGGCGCCCGTCACGTTGGCCGAATCGTCGCTCGCGAGCCAGGTGATCGCTGCGGCCAACTGCTCGGCCGTCGCAGGCGGCGGCACGATCGCACCGAGCACCGGCCCGAGGCGACCACCGCCACGCTCGGATTTGAACGGCGCCTCGATGTTGGTGGCGGTCGCGCCCGGCGCAACCGCATTCACGCGGATACCGTCGGGCTGGTACATGAACGCCGTGTTCTTCGTGAATCCAATGACTGCAGCTTTGGACGCGGTGTATGCGGCCCCGGCACATCCACCGCGAAGGCCGGCCTCGGATGCCACGTTCACGATCGTCCCCGACCGAGCCGCAACCATCGCCGGCAACACCGCACGGGTCAGACGCATCACGGACGTGACGTTGACATCGAACACCCGCTGCCACGTGGCGTCATCCACCTCGCCGGCAGGCAGGAACCCATCCATGATTCCGGCGTTGTTGACAAGGATGTCGATGCGACTTCCGGCAGCCGCGACGACCTGCTGGACAACGTCCTCACTTGAGATGTCGCCAGTGACGGTGACGAGCGCATCGGTCCCAACGTCGCGGCCGAGCTCGGCGAGCCGCTCCGACATCAGGTCTGTTGCGATGACCTGAGCCCCTTCGTCCAACAGCCGAATCGCGGTGGCCCGGCCAATGCCGGAACCGGCGCCCGTGACGATGGCGACCTTCCCGGCAAACCGTGGTGCGGACATCTCAGCCTCCTTAAAGGAAACGCCGAGAGCAACCGGTCACGCGTGGCCCTCAGCGGGCGAGCGGGCCGGCGAACCTGCATCCAACCCGTACGTTGACCATACGCCCATGGATTCCCGCCAGCGGCCCAAACAGACCTGTCAGCGGGTGACGTTTGGACGCGCGTGCGAGGGTGCCGCAGTTCGGCACGGGTCCCCGGACTGTGACCCGCATCCGCATCCGTGGCCTGGGAGGGCGCTCATTGACTGCGGTGTCCCGCGCACGTCGACCTCGATGTGGCAGCAGCGTTCGATGACATCCCGCAGCGCCGCACGACCGCGTTGCACGCGGCTCTTCATCGCGGAGTTGGAGATGCCGGCAGCGCGGGCGGCCGCCACCTGACTGTGCCCCTCCATCTCGACCGCACGCACCGCATCAGCGAGTTTGTCGGGCACCGTTGCGAGCATCGGTTCCAGACACGCCGCCAAGTGGCGCATCGTGTCCTGTTCCTCGTCTTCGTCGTCTGCCGCCCCGACGTCGAGCGCCGCCGTCGGCAGCGCTGCACGCGTCCCGCGCCGATGGTGATCCACCAGAACGCTGCGCGCCACCGACCAGACCCACCCGCTGACCGACTGCGCCTCGCTCAGTCGGTCCTGATGTCGCACCAGGCGAAGCATGGTCTCCTGCACCAGGTCGTCGGCGTCGTTCTCGCCTGCGCGCATACGGAAGAATGCGCGCAGGCGATCGGCGAACTCACGCCACACCTGGGCGACCTGCTCGTCGGATGTTGTGCTCACTTGCACGAGCAGGCGTCCCCCTCGTCACCGCAACACGCCACCTTGTCGGCCGGCGCACAGCACGTGGCCGCAACCGTGGGTGCGCAACAGCCGGCGTCGTCACCGTCGCTGAAGTAGCGGGCCAGGTTCTGCGGCAGAACGTCGTCACGCTCCGAGAGTGCCGGGCCTGTGGGTTCGAGGATGCGCGCCACCAGCATTTCGACCGGCGGCACGTCGTACGTACGTCCCTTCCACTCCCACACGCGGCAGTCGATGGGTGTCCCGTCACCGCACTTGCAGGAGTCGGCCTCGCACTGCGACTCAAGCAAGGCGCCGGCGATGTCACGACCGTTGACGCGCACAGTTGGCGAGCTGATCAAGCGCCGTTCCATGGCGGTCTGAGCGTCGGTCACGTGGACGCTTTCGAGCGATGTGGTGACCCCGCGTGTCGCAAGTTCTTCGCGTGCCTGGTCGATCGCCGCCAGCAGGTGCTCCTCGGTCCCGCTGCATCGGCCACAGCCGTCACGGTCGATGAACAGAAACTCGATATGGCGATGTGATGATTCCATTCGGCCTCCAATGATGTTGTACACCAGTGAAGACGCAACCGACTGCAAATGGACGCAAACGCCTGGCCGGGACGCCCCAACCAATCCTCATCGCCACGGCCACGAGTGGCGGCGATCGCCCGCGCCCAACATGCGAAGCATGCCGATCAGGGTTCGCTTCGGGGACTGCGCGGTTCCTGACTCACAATCTCGAGCTTCAGGTCGTCGGGATCACGAACGAAGACGCCGTAGTAGTCGGCCGGGTACTCGGTGAAGGCCCGTGGTCCGTCGGTGATTCGGCTGTCTCTTATACACATCTCCGAGCCCACGAGACTAAGGCGAATCTCGTATGCCGTCTTC
>CALMXK010000074.1 GCA_937871165.1 uncultured Actinomycetes bacterium | reverse complement strand
GCTCGTGGCGCAGCAGCAGCAGCAGCGGCAACCCGGCCAGCAGCCGCCTGCGCGGTGGCGCGCGGCAGCCCGGTGCGCGTGCCCGTGGATTCGCCGCCGCGCACGGTGTAACCCACGTCGTTCTGCAGGTTCGACACCACCTGCATCAGCAGTGCCGCAGCCAGCACCACCAGCGACACCCCCAGGTCCAGTGCCCCGGTGCGCTGCCAGCCCAATGCCGCTCCCACCAGCACCGGGCTGATGGCCACCAGCAGGGTGCGCGGCCGCACCGCCACCAGCCAGGCCGCCGGCGAACCGGCGCGCACGGCCACGCCCGAGGTGCGCTGCTCGACGCTCATCGCGACCCCTTCCCCGCTGGCGCGGGCTTGGTACCGACATGGATGCAGGCGATGCCCAAGCTCAGGTTGCGGTAGCTCACGTCGCCGAAGCCGGCCTGCTGCATCAGCGCCTGGAAGCTGCGCTGGTCGGGGAAGCGCCGGATCGACTCGACGAGATAGGTATAGGCCTCGGGCGCCTGCGCCACCATGGCGCCCAGGCGCGGGATCACGGCGAAGGAGAAGAAGTTGTAGAACGGCCGCACCGGCGCCCAGGGCGTGGAGAACTCCAGGCACAGGAAGCGCCCGCCGGGCTTGAGCACGCGCAGCGCCTCGGCCAAGGCGTCCTCGATGCGCGTGACGTTGCGGATGCCGAAGGCGATGGTGATGGTGTCCACGCTGCCGCCGGGCAGCGGCATGTTTTCACCGGTGCCCGCCAGCCACTGCACGTGCCGATGGCCGCGCGCCCGGCCCGCCTGCATCATGGGCACGCTGGGGTCGCACACGGCCACCACACGGTCGGCCGCGGCCAGGCGCGCCGCCACGTCGCCGGTGCCGCCGGCCAGGTCCACGATCAGCTGACCGGCACGCGGCGCGGCCAGCCGTACCAGCGTGCGTTTCCACAGCCGGTGGATGCCCATGCTCATGAGGTCGTTCATGAGGTCGTAGCGCCGGGCCACGGCCTCGAAGACGCGGCGGATGCGCTGCTCGCGCTCGTTCTCCTCGACCGACTGGTAGCCGAAAGTGCGCGACAGCCGGGTCATGCGAACGACTCAATAACGACCATGCTGCTTGAAGATGTAGTTGCTCAGCTCGGCCGATTGTGCCGCCAGGCGGTGCTGGGTCTGGTGCACGCGGCGCGTGATCGCGCGCATGACGCGGTAGACGATGTGCGGATGGCTGTCCAGCAGCGATTCGAGCTGCGCGCGCTCCAGGCCGAAGACACGGCTGGGCCCGTTCGCGTCGAGGGGCATCCACAGCGCACCGGCGACCAGCACCACGGCGGCGACGACGCTTCCGCCGAATGCGAGATCAAACCGCTGCATTCCCGTCAGCGCGGCCGTCTGCATCGCCCACAAGCCGCTGGTCATGGTCAGCAGTGCCAGCAGCGCGAGACCGTTGGCATCAAGGGACAGGCCAGACAGCCATGCGGCAAACGGCACAGCTGCCGCTGCGACCCACGGCAAGCCAAGGGCGAATGGCCGCCAACGCCGGACCACGGCCGTCAGCAGGCCGGGGTCATGGCGAAACTCGGCAACGTAGCGGCTGATGGCGCCCATAGCGCCAAGCGAACACACCATGAACGTCAGGTCCGCGAGCCACTGTCCGTAGACATACTGGCCGAAGTCCGTCAGCGAGAGCCGTCGTGCCAGGATGGCGGCGAACAGGAAACGCGCGACCGTCAGGACGATGGCGGCTGCCGCAGCCCAGGCGGAATGGCGCAGGATCGACACGATAGTCAGCGTGGCGACATCTGATCAGGAACCCGCACGCTGTGCGCTGCCGCGACAATGCCGAGGCGGCACCGCTCGTAGCTCCACCCGGCCATCAGGTCGCGGGCCCGGCGCCCCATCTCGAGGCGCTCGGCATCACCGGCCAGCAGGCGGCGGAGCGCAGCGGCAAGCGCAGGGACATCACCGGCCGGCATCAGCAGGCCCGTCCGGCCGTCATGCACCAGATCCGGCACACAGCCCACTTCCTCGGCGACGACGACCGGAACCCCCGCGCACATCACTTCATTCACGATCAGGCCCCACGGCTCGCTCTCGGCGGGCAGCACAAACACATCCGACGCCGCGTAGACCCTCGGCAACTCAGCCTGGTTCACGAAGCCGCCAAAGACCACCCGGCCGTCGAGATTGTATTCGACGACAAGCGCCTTGAGCGCCGCTTCCATCTCCCCGGTGCCGACCATCAGCAGCGACGCGTCCACGCCTTCGTCGCGCAGGAGCGCAATCGCCCGAATCACATCCTCGGGATGTTTGCGGGGGATGAACTTCGAGGCAAACAACACCACGGGCCGGTCCGCTGTCAGGCCGAACCGCTGACGCATCGCCGCGCACTCGTCCTGCGACAACGTGGACGCCTTCATGAAGCGATCGTTGTCCACGGTGTACGGCACATCGAAGATCTTCTCGGACGGCACACCCAGCGCGCGGTAGTACTCGCGGTTGGCCGTACCGATGGCCAGGAATCGATCCACAAAACGGAACGCGCGAGACAACACGCCATCACGCACGCGCCGCTTCCACGGCTGCCGCCGCAGCCCCAGGTGTGTCTCCGACCGCAGGAACACGGGAATGCCCCGGCTCCTGGCCGCGAGGAACGCCAGGACATCTGCCGCGTAGGCATAACCGTGCAGCAACACCGCGTCGTATTTCCCGCGGCGAATTTCGGTCCAGACCTCCGGACACACCAGCGACCAGAACCCTCCGGGCACACGGCGGCGAGCGTTGTCGCCAAGGAACACCGATTGATACCCGTTCAGCAGGTCCACATCCCATTGGACGGCCTGTCCAAACCCAGGGTCCAGTCCGCCACGCAGGCTGAAATCGCTGCAATAGAGAGCGGTCACCTCAAGCCCCTCATCGCGATTCAGGTACGCGTAGAGCGGGGCAAAGTACTGAATCGGGTGAGAGTTGACTACGGCCAGCCGGAAGGGCTCCGCCATTACTGGTGGCTCCGCTGCCTGACAAAACGCCCCATCGCGTCCTGCCAGGTGGGCATCGTGACCCCGGCACGATGCAGCTTGGCATTTGAGAGCGCGGCAAAGAGCGGACGCGGCGCAGACCACGTCATCTCGGCTGCGCACCCGGCCTGCAGGCTCATCTCGGGAAATCCGCCCAGGCGCCGCAGATGGTCGGCCACGTCAAACCACGTGGCGTGGCCGGTATTCACGCAGTGATACAGACCCGCGGGCGCCTGGCGTTCGACGAGCGTACGCGTGGCGGCAATCACGTCTTCAACGAAACTGGGTGACACCACGCGGTCGCTGAACGCCACCGCCGGCCCGCCCGACGACATCTGCGACCAGAGCCGGTCGATCGAACTGCCGGCCGTCCCGCCACCAAACAGGCTCTCGACCCTGAGCACGTAGTGGCGCGGGGCGTCGGTCGCCAACTGTTCTCCGAGGAACTTGGTCATGCCATACACACTGCGCGGATTCGGGGCATCGTCTTCGGTGTAGGGTCGATCGGCGTCTCCGTCAAAGACGAAGTCGGTGCCGTAGTGGACCAGTGTGGCGCCGTGTTCAGCCGCCACGCGCGCGAGCGTGCGCACCGCAAAGGCGTTGGCCGCGAGTGGCGGCAGCGGCGCCGCCTGTGCGGCATCCACGCGGTTATCGGCCGCACAGTTGAGG
>CALMXK010000073.1 GCA_937871165.1 uncultured Actinomycetes bacterium | reverse complement strand
CTTGGCCGCCGACCACCGGGTCGATGGTCGAACCAGCGCCCCACCAGGTGGCCCAGCGCGACGAATCCGTAAAAAACGAAAACACCGTGGCGCGCGGGGCGCCAATGAGAATCGACCGGTCAAGGGCGAATGGCAACGGGGCAGCAGTCATGAGCGTGTCCTTTTGCGCGAGGCGGCGCGTGGCCCCCGGCGCGAGTGTTCGAGTTCCGCCAGCAGTTTGAGTTTCCAGAGGCTGTCGCTCCACATGCGTTCCAGGAGCGGCGCCATGGGCCCGCAGGCCTTCCGGTTGGCGCGATACCGCCGGTACCGGCCATCCACCCGGCTGTCGAGCAGCCCGGCCGACACCAGCGTGCGCAATTGCAGCGACACTGCGCCGAAGGTGACGTCGCCGAGCGCCTGGTGAATGTCCCCGGACGCCAGCTCCCGGCGCCACGTCAGCCGCAGGATCTCCTGGCGTCGCGGCGACGCCAGGGCGGTCAGGACGGGCGCGGACAGCCTCACGCCGTGACTTTAGATCAAACTAAAATGAGAAGTCAACGGGGCAGCTCGCGCAACCAGCCGCGCACTCGCTCCTCCCACTCGGCCTGCCTGGACCCGTGCGTGCCGTGTATGGTCTCGCGGTCGTACTGCGCCTGTACCGCCGCATCACCCACCAGGTACGGCGCCACCAGACGGTCGCGCACCTCGTTGGGCAATTCGCAGGGTGACTTCAGCGCCGCCAGGCCCTGCCGCGCGCGTCGCGCCTGCACCTCGCTCAAATCGAAGTGGGTGCGTTCGTGCTGCAGGGTGCGGTCGGAGGCTCGCTCCAACAAGTGCGCCGACTTCACCCACGACCGCGCCGGCAGGAAATACGACTGCACACGAAACGTGAATCGTCCCTCGTCGCACCGGGCCTCAGAGGTGATGGAATAGGCCGTCATCGCGGCCGCAGTGCTCGCCATGTTGGGCTTGCCGCGAAAGTCGGACCAATCAACCACGCGCGCCGGAGACCACGCGAACGCGTCCGACATCACATCCGCCGAGGCGGCGGCGAAATCGATCGCGCCAGGCATCTGCACCGCCGGGCCGGCACAGGCGGCGGCCAACAGACCGGCACACAGAGCCAGGACAAAGCCGCGCCCTTGAGACCCAGGGCGCGCTACGAAACGCGGGAATGCACGCAATCCAACTGCCCTTCAGCGTCCTTGAAGGCGTGCCAGCAATAGCGCTCGGGCGCGTGTGAGCGAGGGCAGTTCCCTCGTGTCGGCTGAGACGACGGCGAATGTGGAAACCAGAAGGTGGCGCACATTCTGGTCGGCCGCGCGCTCGGCAGCAGACGGCGGCGTGGTTCTGGGCGGCGGAGAGAGCGCCTTCAACCAGGCGGTGAAGGCAGCCTCGTCGAAGTCGGGCCGGGCCGTAATCGACAGGACCGCCCTGGCCAGCCGCTCATCTTCGCCATCCACCAGCACCGTCTCTACCGCCCGGAGTTTGGCGGTCAGCGCCGAGAGGATCATCGCCTGCTGCTCCACCCGCAAGTGCCGGCTGCGCGCCAGGAACTTGAGGAGGTCCGCGGTGTGGGCCACCGAGTGCAGCCACCCCATGGTGCCGTCAAAGCCACGAACGTCTTTCTCGTTCTTCAAATACTCGAGCGCCGCGGTCAGGAGCCCGTCGAACTCGTCGCGCTCCAGATAAGCGGCTTCGTTGTCGAGAATGGCCAACACGCCAAGCGACAACGCTGAAAACGATCGGCGCAACACGGTTGGCGTTCCCTGCTCTCCGATGCCGCCCCGAAGAGCCATCGTCCACTCACGCAACAAGCGCCGGCGCTCCTCGACCGGCACAAGGCGCTGGCGGTACAGCCACTGGGTCAACGTGGTGTACGCGATGTCATCGCGCACTTCCGGGTCGGGCGAACCGAGCATCGCGGTGAGCTCACCGAGCAACACAGGCAACGCGGCGCCCGCGGGCACGGCGAATTTGTCGGTGGCAATCTGCCGCCAGAACGCTTTGTCATGGCCGGGCGTCGCTGCACTGGCTGCGGCCGCCCGTGCCGGCACCTGATTCCCGGCGATCCACACTGACGCAATCGACCGGGTATTTCGGATGTCCTCGAGGGGATTGCGATCCAGCACCACAAAGTCCGCCCACGCCCCTGGCGTTATGGTCCCCACGTCGCTGACCCGCAGCGCGCGCGCGGCGTCACTGGTCGCCGATCGCAGGACCTGAGCCGGCGTCAACCCGGTCGCCGCCATCATCGCCATCTCGACGTGTTCGAAGTAGCCCTGGAACCGCTCTGGAAACGGACCCGAATCTGTCCCCATCACCACGAGCAGGCCCGCATCAGCGGCGGCTTTCAGGTTGCGCTCTGCTACGACGAGTGCGGCCTTGTAGGCCTGCGCGCTCTTCGACTGCTCCATCACGCGCTGGCGCGCCGGCTCCTTGAGCCGGGCCACCATCGCTGGGTCTGCCTCGGTCAGGAAAAACGGCTCGTCGAAGAAGGCGGGCGTCGATTCGTACACAAACGTCGACAGCTCCCGCGTCAGTGTCGGGCAATACGGCACATTGGCCGCTTTCATCAGCGCGATGAACTCCGCGTCAATGTCTTTGTCGCGAACGGAGTGCGCAATCATGTCCACGCCCGCCCTCAGCAACGCCTTCGCATCGTCCAGATAAAAGATGTGCGCGGAAACCCGCAGGCCGCGCTTGTGGGCTTCGTCGATCACCGCCTGAAACACCTCGGGCGGCATCTTCCGCGCCGTGCCGAGGTTGTCGTCCACGCGAATTTTGATCATGTCCGGCTTGAGGGCGGCAACGCGCGCCACCTGCCCGCGGGCGGCGTCGGGCGTGGCGGCGGTGACGATGTCGCCTGAGAGGAAGATGCGCGAGCGATCCAGTGGAACGGAAGCCTGGCCCAGGCGCGCCGTGAATGCAGGCGCCTGTTCCCCGCCCAGGCTCAATACGCTGGTGATGCCGTACCTGGCGAACACGCTCAGCTGGCGCTTCGTGTTTTCGTCGGTGTAGGCACGCGCTTCGGGCCCGGTCACATCCGAGACGTGCACATGAGTAGAAATCAGGCCCGGCAGCACGAAGCGTCCACCAAGGTCCACGCGCCGTGCGCCCGTGGGCACGGCAATCGATGCGACCGGCCCTACCGCAGCCACTCGGCCGTTACGCACCATGATGGCGGCGTCGGAGACCCCTGGAGTGGCGCCGAGCTGAATCAGACGAGCATTGCTGAATACCGTGACGATGTCGGTAGGGGTCTGCGCCGGCGTGGAAACCCCGGTGGCACCAAGGGCCAGGAGGACGGCGAAGAGAAGGCGTGTTCGACCAGTCATGGTGTCCTCAGGAAATCGCGAGCATCCGCTCGAGTGCCAGTCGCGCGCGCGCCTGAATCGCCTCGGGCACCTCAATGACGTATTGCGTCTTCTGCAGGGCCTCAAGCGTATCTTCGAGCGTGATCTCATTCATGTGAGGACACCGAACCGAGCACATCCGCAGCATCTCTTTGTCCGGGTTGGAGGCGGCCACATTGTCGCCCATCGAGCACTCCGTCAGCAGCAGGTAGCGGGGAGCCTGCGTCTCTTCCACGTACTTGATCATCGCGGCGGTGCTGCCGGTGAAGTCCACGGCGTCCACCACGGCGGGACTGCACTCCGGGTGCGCGAGAATGACGGTATCGGGGAACTGG